>DZBP01000091.1:0-618 GCA_022729915.1 Draconibacterium orientale
AGGAAATAGAAAACTCATGTGCAAGCTAAAATGAATGAGTTATATATGAGTTACCGTTTTCAGTATACCAACAACTGTTGGCATATTTGGCAAAATAAAAAACACCAACGGGTGTTAGTAAATTTAAAAAGAAATGAATAGATACAGTTTAGTATATACTCCCAAGCAACATGCCTATTATTTTTCATAAAAGGCAGTAAAAGAAGCCAAATATGCAATAAATACTTCCAAATATGCGATGGACAAATCCAAATATGCGATGGGCAATTCCGGAGATGCGATGGGCAAATCCAAATATGCGATGACTGTTTCTGGAGATGCGATGGGCAATTCCGGAGATGCGATGAACAGTTTCTGAGATGCGATGGGCAATTCCAAAGATGCGATGAACGATTACGAATATGCGGTGGAGGTTTGAAAAAAAAATCAGCACCGCATCTCAGAAAACACTCGTTTGATGTTATTTAACACATATAGCATATCAAAAACAAGGCAAAACAACTACGTCGAAGCTTATTTGGCTTAAAGCACTATCCACAGCTTAAACGGCTGAATGTGTATGATTTAAGAAAATGAGCATATCGGATTAGGAATTGTGCGGTGCAAGTCTGTAACTAA
>DZBP01000091.1:718-13238 GCA_022729915.1 Draconibacterium orientale
GCACTTGAAGTGGGTATTTGTTTAAATGAATAAAGTTTTATAGGATTTGAAGTGGGTATTTGTTTAAATGAATAAAGTTTTATAGCACTTGAAGTGGGTATTTGTTTAAATGAATAAAGTTTTATAGGATTTGAAGTGGCGGCAATGACACATCTTGTGTTAATTGTTGTATTTCACTAAGCGCTTAGTGTATATCTAATTACAAAAAAATAATATCCAACTAAATTTAAACTACCGCTTCTAATTTTTCAACTCCTTTTTTAAGGCTTTAAATGGTTTCAAAACAAAAAACACCTCATTTTTTTGAATCAAAAAAAACATCAAAAAAGGAAATTATTACATTTTCTTTTTATAGATTTGTAGAAAAAAATACGATGCAAAACAGACGAAATTTTATTAAAACAAGTTTTATAGCCGGAATAGGTCTAGCCCTTGCTCCTACTCTGCTGGGTGAAAATTTGCCGGAGCTTTCGAGCAACGAAGAAAAAATAAAGCAAAAAGCAGCAAAAATACACAAACGTATTTTTAAGCTCGACTCGCATTGCGATACTCCGCTGCAATTGATACGCACTGATTTTCAAATAAATCAGCACCACGATGGACTTAAAACACACAGTTGTGTCGATTTTCCTCGCATGACTCAAGGCGATATGAACGCCATGTTTTGGGCAGTTTATGTAGGACAAGGTGAGCGCAACGAGGCTGGAAATGAGAAAGTAATAGCCAAAGCCAAGCAAATATTCGATGCCATTCACAGCACAATATCCGAAAATTCAAACATTGCTGAGATAGCAACCAGTTCGACCGACGGAATTGAAATAGCGAAAAAAGGCAAACACGCTATTTATATTGGTATCGAAAACGGCTATGCCATCGGAAGCAATCTCGATTTGATAAAAGAATATTACCAAAAAGGAGCTCGCTATATTACGCTTTGCCACAGTTCAAACAACGATATTTGCGACTCATCGAGCGACAAAAAAGGTGCAGAACACAATGGAGTAAGCGAATTTGGTAAAAAAGTAATTGCCGAAATGAATCGTTTGGGAATCATCATAGATGTTTCGCATATTTCGGACAAAGCCTTTTATGATGCTATAGAACTATCAGAAACACCGTTAGTTGCAACACATTCGTGCGCACGTACCTTGTGCGACCACCCACGCAACATGACCGACGACATGATTAAAACGCTTGCCAAAAATGGCGGAGTAATTCAAATGTGCATCTTAAGCGACTATGTAAAAACGCCTGAGCCTTTCCCCGAAAGAGATGCTGCCAAACAAAAAGTTCGAGATAAATATAACAATTTCAAGAACTTAACAGATGCAGAAATGGGCGAAGCCATCAAAGCGTGGCACGAAGTAGATGATGAATTTCCTCCCAAATTAGCTACCGTGAAAGATGTAGTAAACCACATCGACCACATAGTTAAACTAGTGGGAATAAATCACATAGGAATAGGAACAGACTTTGACGGCGGTGGCGGCGTAGCTGATTGCTACGACGTTAGTCAAATAGGCAACATCACCGAAGAACTTGTACGACGTGGATATTCTGAAAAAGAAATTCGCAAAATTTGGGGCGAGAATTTCCTCAGAGTAATGCAAAAAGTAGAAGAATTAGCCCAAAAGAGTTAATTTGAAGCGAACTGTTTATTTTTAATAAAAAAGCACAGGTTATAAAATATGGGAATTTGAAAATTGAAAAATCGGGGAATATTTATTTTTAAACGATTTCCAAATTTTCAAATTTCCACATTTGCATCTCCGCAAATTTTCAAATTCACACGTTACTCGATTAGTAGTTCGGAAAATAATCTGCCAAATCTTCAGCCGAAAGTATGCCATGTTCGGTAATGTATCCGGCAATATATTTAGCCGGAGTAACATCAAAAGCCGGATTAATAGCCATAGAATTGGGCGAAGCTACTACTATTTCACGCCAAACACCTTCTTTGTCGTAACCACTCTGGTAAAGAATTTCCCGTTCGCTACGAAATTCAATTGGTATTTCATTTCCCGATTTGCAGCTAAAATCGACCGTAGAAAGTGGAGCCGCTATGTAAAAAGGAATTCCAAATTCATAAGCCACAATGGCTTTTTCGAGCGTTCCAATTTTATTGGCAGTATCACCATTGATTGCAATTCGGTCGGCACCAACTATATACATATCTATTTCGCCTCTTTGCATAAAAAAAGCCGCCGCATTGTCGGCAATAATCCGATGCGGAACGTTTTCTTGCTGCAATTCCCAAGCCGTAAGCCGTGCGCCTTGTCCACGTGGGCGCGTTTCATCTACATACACAAAAGGTTTTTTGCCCAAAGTTTTGGCTTCGTAAATTGGCGCAAGCGCACTTCCGTAGTCGGTAAAAGCCAACCAACCGGCATTGCAATGTGTTGCTATGCACATATTTTCGGTAATAATGGAATTGCCATTTATGCCAATTTTTCTGCACGCCTCCACATCGGCTTGCGCAAAATCGTGAGCAGCTTGATAGGCTTTTTCTGGCGATTCTAAGGCAGCTTTGTAAACAAAATGGGTAGCCGAAAAAAGATTTTGAGCCGTAGGGCGAGTGCTTTCAATCGCTTTTTTTGCCAATTCAATTTCGCGCAAATAATTTTGTTTAGAAGCTTGCAAAGCAGCTTGCGCAAGAGCAAATCCGGCAGCACTTCCTATTGCTCCTGCACCTCTAACTGTCATATTATTAATAGCTTCGCAACTTTCTTGCAACGAGTTTAATGCCACAATTTCAAACTTAAAAGGCAACAAATTTTGATTTATCATGTAAATCGTTTGTTGCTCCATCGAAACCGTTCGGTAATGTTTTCCGTTTACTTTCATTCAAATTTTATTGATGCACTAAAACTGCAAGCCTCTATTTTACTCGCTGAGAGTCATCGTATCAATTGCATGCAGAATGCGTACAAATTAATCAACAACAAGTTGTTTACTAACAGATTGATACGATGGCTTGCAGATTCAAAGCACATAATTAATTAACTAAATTTCAATCCAAATATAGAAATCATTTCAACAAGAAGCAAACAAAAGAATGAAAGTTCAAAGGCAAGAAAGTTCCAACTAAGCATTCATTATGTCCGTTTGTATTCTAATCGATTCTTGGTGAACAAGTTGCAACATTCTTTTCATAAAACTATTGCTCAAACCCATAGCTTCACCAAGTGCAACACGTTGGTTAAGAATTTGTTCCCAACGATTCATCTGCAAAATAGTAACTTCGTTGTCGCGTTTGTATTGTCCAATTTTAGCAGCCACATTCATACGCGCCGAAATAATTTTGATAATATCGTTGTCGTATTGGTCAATCTCCAAACGCAATTTTTCCAATTGAGTTTTGAAAGCCGGATTATCGCCTTCGTTTTTTCTAAGCACTAACTCCTTAATAATCTGCGCCAAAGCAGCCGGCGTAACTTGCTGAGCATTGTCGCTCCAAGCAATATCGGGATTGATGTGCGATTCAATCATCAAGCCGTCCATGTTCAAATCGAGAGCCTTTTGCGAAATAAATGGCACCAATTCGCGCTTTCCTGTGATGTGGCTTGGGTCGGTAATAATCGGAATTTCAGGGCATTGGCGTTTTAATTCAATCGGAATATCCCACATTGGTGAGTTGCGAAAAACTTTTTCGTCGTAATTAGAAAATCCACGATGAATAGCGCCTAATTTTTTCACTCCAGCTCTGTTAATACGTTCCAAAGCACCTATCCAAAGCTGAAAATCAGGGTTTAACGGGTTTTTAACCAAAACAGGAATATCCGTTCCACGCAAGGCATCGGCTACTTCTTGAATAGAAAAAGGATTGGTAGTAGTTCGTGCACCTATCCAAATCATGTCCAAACCCGCTTCCAAACATAACTCAACATGCTCAGCCCTAGCCACTTCAGTAGAAATTTTCAAGCCAGTAACTTCACGTACTTTTTTGAGCCATTCCAAGCCCTTTGCTCCCACTCCTTCAAACGCTCCCGGACGTGTTCTTGGTTTCCACAAGCCAGCTCTGAAGTAGCTAACTTTGCCTGTTTCAGCCAATTGGATAGCTGTGCTTAGCATTTGCTGTTCACTTTCGGCACTGCAAGGTCCCGAAATTAGAATAGGCCATTTTGCATTTTGCAAATTATTATCGATGTTCTCAATTTTCAATTCTAATCCCATGATTTCTTTGTTTTAAACAATTGATTCTTAATACAAAAAATCAATCTAGTTATATTTATTTATATCTAATATTACGTATTTATGATTTAATTATTTTGCCTATTTTATTTGCTTCTTTCATCAAATCAAATAATTTATCCGATTCGCCATTTTCCATATTCTCCTTAAATTCAGTCAGCCTCAAAATATAGGCAGCTAAAGCATTGCTCAAATGTACTTTGTTTTGAATAAAAATAGGATTCCACATTTCGGGCGAACTCTTTGCTAACCTGACAGTTGAAGCAAAACCACTGCCGGCAAGGTCAAAAATATTTTTTTCGTTTTTTTCGATGTCCAAAACGGTAAGTCCTAAAGTAAACGATGAAATATGAGAAAGATGCGAAACATAAGCAACGTGCAAATCGTGTTCATCTGGTTTCATATATACAACTTTCATATTCAATAGTTTATACATTTCCTCAACCATTTTGAGAGCAAAATCGGCGCTCAATTCTTTTTCGCAAATAATGGTTGTTTTTCCATTAAAAAGCGAACTAAAAGCTGCTTTTGTACCGCTGTATTCAGTTCCGGCTATCGGGTGCGAAGCTACATAATTTACTCTTTTTGAGTGATTTCTAACATTTTGGCAGATGCCAGACTTTGTAGAACCCATATCCACAACCACAGCTTTGGAAGGAATTAAATCCAAAATTAGCGACAAGGTATTTCGGGCAGCATCTACCGGAATAGCCAAAATAATTAAGTCGGCAATTCGCACAGCTTCTTCAAGATTTAAAACTACGTCAACAATTCCAAGTTCAAGCGCCATTTGGCAATGCTCTGGGTTTTTGTCCACTCCTATCATGTGTGTCTGAAATCCTCTGAGAGCCAATGCTAAAGAACCACCAATCAATCCCAAGCCTATTACTGTTATGTTCATTTTGCGAAAAATTAATCTGTTTTTTTATATGAAATATCCTAAAAAACTAAGTAGAGTTTTTTAATTTTGTAAACCTACTTAGTTTTTATTTAAGAAATTTTTAATTCTCACTTTTGCTTGTTCAAAAACTTCAGGTTTAGATGTTAGTGAAATTCTAACAAAACGTTCACCATTAGAACCGAAAATAAAACCGGGCGTAATAAAAACTCCTGCATTTTGAAGTAACTGGTTAACTAAAACTTCTGAACTAGAAATATTTTCGGGCAATTTAGCCCAAATAAACAAACCCGCCTGATTTTGAGAATATTTGCAATTGAGCAAATCAAAAATTTCAAAAACAAGCGCGCGTCGTTGTGCGTAGATTTTGTTGTTTTGCTCAACTAAAAAATCAGAGTTTGCAAGAGCTTCAGCGGCAGCTTTTTGCAAAGGCAAAAACATTCCTGAATCCATGTTACTTTTAAACTTGAGAATAGTAGAAATATACTCGCTAGCTCCTGAAACCCAACCAATTCGCCAGCCAGCCATATTGTGAGATTTGCTCAATGAGTTTAATTCTAAAGCAACTTCTTTTGCTCCTTCAAAAGCCAAAATACTTTTTGGTTTTCCGTTCAAAATAAGGCTGTATGGATTGTCATTTACAATCAAAAAATGATGTTTTTTTGCAAGTTCTATTAATTTAATATAACTCTCATTGTCGATAGTAGCTCCCGTAGGCATGTGAGGATAATTTATCCACATAATTTTAACTTTTTCTAAATCAGAGTTTTCAAGTTCGTCAAAATCAATATCCCAATTTTTGTCTTCTCTTAAATTATAGTAGCGGATTTGTGCTCCCGCCAGATTGCTAACCGAAGTGTAAGTAGGATATCCAGGGTTTGGAACCAAAACAATATCGGCTGGGTTTAAAAAAGACATGGAAATGTGCATAATTCCTTCTTTTGAACCCATCAATGGCAACACTTCGCTTGTGAAATCAAGTTCCACATCATACGTTTTCTTGTAGAAATTAGCTATTTCCTTGCGCAAAAAATCGGCACCTTTATAACTTTGATATGCATGAGTATTCTCTTGTAACGAACTTACATTCAATTCGTTAATTATATTACTAGAAGGCATTAAATCGGGACTTCCAATTCCGAGGTTAATTATATTTTTGCCTTCGGTATTTAGTTTTGCAATTTCTTGAAGTTTGAGCGAAAAATAATATTCCGACACGAAGTTCAATTTTTCTGCTTGTTGTATTATCATGACTGTTTTACAAAAAAAATTAATAGTTAATTATAGGTTTATTCATTCAGTTTAAAAGTTTCCGACTGATGAAAAGTTCCTTTTTCATATTCGCCCAAAATAGAAAGGTTTGCAACAGATTTGAGAATGTAATGAATTGCTTTTTCGTAATTTGCATTGTCTTTCCATTCCAAATCTACATAAAATGAATATTCATAAGGTTTTCCAAGAATAGGAACTGACTGAATTTTGGTCATATTTATTTCATAATCTTTCATAATAAGCAAAACATCAGCCAAAGCTCCTACTTGATGTCTGAGTTCAAAGCAAATAGAAGCTTTGTTAACGGGTTGAAGTGTTTCAACATTTTTGCTTAAAATAAGAAAGCGGGTAAAATTCCGTTTGTTGGTTTCAATGCCTTTATCGAGAATTTGCATATCGTAAATCTCAGCAGCATAAGCACTTGCAATAGCAGCTGTATTTGTTAAGCCTTTTTCGAGAATGTGTTTTGCCGATTCGGCGGTGTCGGCAGTTTGTATAATTTTCACATTTTCAAAGCGTTCTAAATAGTCTTCGCACTGTTTTAAAGCTATTGGGTGTGAGTGAATAATTTCTATATCTCTGTGCTTCACACCTTTATTCACAATCAAACTCATTTCAATGTGCAAATAAATTTCTCCTATAATTTTGAAATTGTACTCTCTAAGAAGCGCATAATTGGTTAATAAACTTCCGGCAATTGTATTTTCAATAGCCATAACAGCAAAATCGGCTTCGTCAATTGCTAATTTTTCGCAAAGTAATTTAAACGAGTCGCATTCTATTGTTTTAATATTTTTACCGAAATATTTATAAGCAGCCATTTCGTGAAAAGAGCCAACTACGCCTTGTATTGCAATTTTTTTTGGTTCCATTTGATTTTCTTAAAATTTAATTTTAGCATTCTTCTTTTTAAGCACCAGTGCTTTTTTTTATTGGAGCAAACCTTTTTGTAATCAAATAAATTTTAAGCACTTGGCAAAATGAAATATACAATTTATTTTGTCTTAGTGCTTAAAATCAAAAAAAAATCTCGGTTTAGAACCGAGATTTAAAATTTCTTTATACAATAGATTTTCTATCAATCCCGGTTTTTCAGCATTGTCCAAAAAAAATAGAAAAAATATGTAGAATAAAAATTCATATATTGGTTTGTTTTTTGTTTTTTATAAAAAAAGTAGATTTAACACTAACAGAATTACATATAAAAAAAATAGTTACTCAATAAATTAAAATCTGAAAGCAAACGTACAAATAAAGTTTCAATTTATAAAATAAAAAAAAGAGAAAGTTTAATATTTAACAATTTCTTCACTTTATTTAATTTCATCTTCCTTAATAGAAAACACCATAACTCTTTCAAAATCACCATATTCGCTGCGTTTCGGAATATAACTTTCAAGCATTTTATAAATGTTTTCGCCATGCTTGTAAATACGCTTTCCGCTTTTGCGAATACCTTTTGAAAAATCGTCGAAACTTTCCATAAATGTTTTTAATTCTTTTTCAGAAGTGATTACAGTACTTACGTTTGAGTGAATCATATCATAAGATTCGAGCTCAAAAAGTTCGGCAAAATAGTCGTTTACATAAGTTATATTTCCTTCAAAATCAAATTCGTAAACGCCAATATAATCATTGATTTGATCGAGCTGATTTTGAAGTTCTCTCAGTTTTCTATGCGATTCTTCTTGTGTAGCTTGAAGTTCTTCGAGGTTTTGTCGCATTTCTTCCTCTTGCTGAATGAGTTGCTCTCCTTGCATTTTCGATTCTTCGAGCAAGCGTGCAGTTCGGGTGTTAATTTTCACACTCGAAATTGTAGTTGCAATACTTTCAGCTACTTTTTCAGTAAATTCAATTTGATATTTTTCAAGTTTGTAAAAAGAGGCTATTTCAACCACACCATATACATTGTCGTTTACCATTAGCGGCACAATGAGCAAATATCGAGGATTTGCTTTTCCTAAACCCGAGGTAACATACAAATACGAATCGGGAATTTCGGTCATATAAATTGTATGTTTTTCTATATAACACGTACCAATGAGTCCTTCGCCGTAACGAATAATTCGGTCGGCAAATTTTCGTCGGTCGTAAGCATAAGCGGCGGTCATGTGTAATTCAATGTCTTTCTGATTGTAGCTGTTTTCATTTTCGATTATAAAAACTCCGCCTTGATTTGCGTTCAAATATTTTACCAAATTACTTATTATATCGTAAGAAAGTTCGTTGATACTATCATTATTTTTTCGTAAAATATCGCCAAACATAGCCAATCCTCTTGTACCCCAATTTCGTTGGTCGTCTTCTTTTTTTCTAATACTTTCGTTGGTATTCGCATCTTTTAAGTTTGTGCGCATATCTATAAGCGCATTTCCTAAGGTATCGCTTTCACCAAGTGGTTCAAAATCAGTCTGAAAGTTGCCCATTCCAATTTCTTTGGCAAATTCAGAAGTCCTTTTTAAAGCCAAAACATGTTCGTTGAGCGCTTCGGTCATTTCACCAATTTCGTCGTTGCGTTTGTATTCATTTATAGCTGGCAAAATGCCTTTAGACATATCTAAAAGGGTAAATTTGAGTCTATTAATGGGATTGACAATACTTCTAATGGTAAAAAAAGCAATAGTAAAACCAAGTAAAATTACAAAAACGCGTGATATTTCTAAATCTTTTGAAAGGTTGTCGAAAGCTTCTATCATTGCAATATTGCTTTCTTTTGAATTTTTTTGAGAATCTTTAAGAAGCATTCCCAATTGCATTAAAACCTTATTAGTCAATATCATAACCTCACCTTCCTCTTCTACTAACATGGAATTGCTGATGATTTTAGTATCGTCGTTGTAGTCTTCAAAGTTTTTTAAATCGTTCATTATCTTTGTGTGATATACAAAAAGACTGTCTTCAATAAGTTTTGTTATTTCGGTATATTTTTCGGCTTGCCCAGGTACCCATTTAAGCGAAAGTGTATCGAGTGCTTCTTTTACTTGATAGTAATTTAAAGAAAGTTCTTTTAGTTCCCTTTTTCCGGTTGTATTGTCTAGTTTATCAATCAAAACCCAATTTTTGATTAACATTTTTGAGTTATTAATCAAAACATACAAGGTATTGATATTTGAAAACGAAGGAGCTGTTACATTAATCAAATCTTCGGTTATTTTTCTATTTTTGCGTAATGTGTTATAAATCATTATGACTGTAAGCAACACAAGCGATAAAAGAATAACATAGCCAATGGCTAATTTTTTTGCAAGAGTAATCTTCAATTTCATGCTTTTCTATTTTATTTATAGCTCTTCAAAATTTTTTAATTTTATAACAATACCATTTCAAAAAAATATTTGCTTTTTAAACAAATAAACCTTAAAAAAAATTGGTATTCTAAAATGTGGGTTTACGAACAAGCATTAAGTTTAAAGTCAATTAACAACTCTACTAGCCATCTGATTACTAAGAGTATTATTAACACTTAAACTTCGGTTTTCGGTTTCTTTCATATTCAATTCAAAACCAATTTTACCATTTGCCGTTTGTATAAAATTAATACAAGCACCATCATCAATAAGCCCATTTTTCTCAGTAATAATCAAAACACTTTTACCTTGTACAGCATTCATAACTTTTGGAAGCAAGTTGCTACTTTGTGAAGGAATATACAAAATGTGACATTTTGTAATATGCTCTACCAAAGGATATTCCCTTATTTCAATTTGCTGTTCGCCGCAAAGTTTTGTACTTAGCATTTTTTTCATTTCGGGAGTTATATTGTCATTTCCGAGTACCGCAATAACAAAATTACCTGTTTTATAAGAGGCAGGCCAGTTGATATACTTGGTAAAATTATAAATCAACAAGGTCTTTAATTTGTTGTTACTGCTTTCATCTTGTCCTATAACTCTCTGAAAACTAAGCAAAATAGTAAAAAAAAGTATAATATATTTAGTTTTTCTCATATCAATTAAATTGTTTAAGCGTACAGTTTAAACATACGCTCAAATACACAGAATTTATAGAAATAAACTATCGTTTTAAGAAATAAAACGTGCACAATAAATTTCATATACTTTTCAAAACGATTAATATAAAAGTTTAAAAAAGTATTTCTTCCGTTTGAAAAAAATAGCTAAAGTTTGCTATCTATCGATTCCATGGTATTTTCAATTCCCGAAGGTAAATCAATATTAAAATAGTATAATAAATAAAATGTAGCTAGAACTACAACTACTAATAACACTATTCTAATCAAGGTTTTAACAACAAATTTTGTAATTAAATAGGCTAAAACTAAGCCAATTCCTAATATAATTATATTGTCAGTGATTGATATATTGTTCAACATTTCCATATTTAACATACTATTAATTAACCGATTAAATATTCAAAAATTGTTTTTTTTCCATAAAAACGAATTTTCAAATATACTAAAAAAATTTGATTAAATAAATAATTTGCAAGTTAAAAAAATAAACTTAAAACAAAAAACAAACCTGAAATTTAGCTTTTATAGTAATTGAGTAATAAATATAAAACACAGCTAATAACAACTTAAAGAACTAAATTTAAACAAATTACAATAAATAAATCAAAATTTATAAAAGAAATAAAATATAATTTATTTTAAAAATGTAAAAAATAATAGCTCAGATAGATAGAATTAAGTAATTTTGCAGCACAAAAAAAATTGAGAAATTGTAAATTTTCCATTTCTAAAGGAAAATACTCATAAAAGGAAAGTCAAAAAAAAAAAATGGCAAAAGTAGTAATTGGTTTATCTGGAGGTGTCGATTCGAGCGTTGCAGCTCATGTTTTGAAAGAACAAGGTCATGAGGTAATTGCGCTCTTTATGATAAATTGGCACGATAAAAGTGTAACATTATCAAGCAATTGCTCATGGAGCGATGATTTAATTTACGCCGAACTTGTAGCTCGACGTTTACAAATTCCTTTTCACACGGTCGATTTAAGTCAAGAATATAAAAAGCGGGTAGTCGATTACATGTTTTCGGAATACGAAAAAGGCAGAACTCCCAACCCTGATGTGCTTTGCAACCGAGAAGTAAAATTTGATGTTTTTATGGAAAAAGTGCTCGAACTTGGAGCCGAATTTGTAGCAACAGGGCATTATGCACGTAAAGAAATAATTGAAATAAATGGTAAAAAAACGTATCGTTTACTTGCAGGAATTGACCAAAATAAAGACCAATCATACTTTTTGTGCCAACTTTCGCAACAGCAACTCGAAAAAGCACTTTTTCCAATAGGCGACATAGTAAAGCCAGAAGTAAGGCGTATTGCAGCTGAACTGAAATTGGCTTCAGCCGAAAAAAAAGATTCTCAAGGCATTTGTTTTGTAGGAAAAGTGGATTTACCTGTTTTTTTACAACAAAAATTAAAACCTAAAGAAGGAAATATCATTGAAATAGACAAAAGTTATTATTCTGAAACTATTAAGTATCAACTAGATAAAATTTTTTCATCGTGTGAGTTAAAAACTCTTAGTGCGGAGTATATTTACATGCCCAAAGATGGGAAAATAGTAGGCAAACACAATGGTGCACATTACTTTACAATTGGTCAGCGCAAAGGTTTAGGAGTTGGAGGAAAAGCAGAACCACTTTTTGTAATTGCTACCAATGTAGAACAAAATGTAGTGTATGTAGGTCAAGGTCAAGAACATAGTGGTCTTTTTAGAACAGGATTGTTTATTGATGAAAGCGAACTTCATTGGGTTAGACCAGATTTTGAGATGAAACAAGATGAAATACAAGAGTTTATGGTTCGTATTCGATATCGACAACCACTACAAAAAGCAAAACTTTTTAGGAAAACCGAAGGAATGTATATTATTTTTGAAGAGCCTCAACGAGGAATTGCAGCAGGGCAGTTTGCAGCTTGGTACTACGGCGAGGAACTTATTGGTTCTGGTGTTATTTCAACGTCTCATTAATTTTAAAAATTGAATGTGTTTGATTCACAAGCATTTATTATTAATTTCAAAAATCAAACTAAATTACAGTTTTTTAGATGCTTTGCAAAATAAAAAGAACTCACCGGATTATTAGTATTAATCATTACAATTCAATCAAATAAAAAAATAAAATAAGCTTAGATTGTATTTTTAAATTCTATAAAATAAAAATAAAGAAATATAAATTTATAAGTAAA
>DZBP01000092.1 GCA_022729915.1 Draconibacterium orientale
TAAAGATGCTAGCGGAGCGGCATTATATTCAGTTCCTGATGATAAAAAAACAGCTTTTACTACCTATTTTACAACTGCCGGAAACTCTATTCTAGATGTAGCTCCTTTGACTGCTACAAATCCTGTTCCTGCTACTGCAATTAGCTCTAATTTAGCTGCTTATCCTACTACATTCTTTACTTCAGTTACTTACAAAGGTGCTTTTGGTGCTACAAACTGGGCTAGTGGTTGGACTTTGCTTTTCAAAAACTAAAAAATTGCATTTTACTTTATAGCTCGACTTAAAAGTAAAACTTAGTCATCTGATGAATTTTCAAATAGCTGTTTAACAGTTAAATAAAAATAAAATTTCATAAGCTTATTCATCAGATGACTTTTTCTATTTGAATTCTACAACACAAAAAAAATAAATAAAATCGGACAACAAAAAATAATTTTTTCTAAAATTGTACAAAATAATTTATGAAAAAATTATAAAAAAAAATTTTAACACAAAAAAATGAAAAAAATAATATTTATAATTCTAGCTTTATTTTTATTTTCAAATTCATATTCGCAGAAAGGATTCATTCGCGGACAAGTAATAGACCAAACTACTGGCGAAACATTAATAGGTGCTACTTTGATGGTAGTAGGTTCAGAACCAATGATTGCTACAATTACCGATTACGATGGAAATTATAGCCTCGACGACATACCCGAAGGAACATATTCAATTCAATGTTCGTATGTTTCATATCAAAAACAAATAATTGAAAATGTGGAAGTTAAATCAAAAAACGTTGCTGTTATCAACATTAGTTTAGCTCCCGAAACTCAAGACATTGGCGAAGTGAATATTGTAGCCAGTGCCATTCAAAATACTGAAAATTCATTACTTTCTATACAAAAAAAATCGGTAACTTTGCTCAATGGAGTTTCATCGCAAACCATTTCACGTATGGGCGATTCTGATGCTGCTTCGGCAATGAAAAGAGTTACAGGAGTTTCCATCGAAGGTGGAAAATACATTTTTGTTCGTGGACTTAGCGACCGTTATAGCAAAATTACGCTCAATGGTGCTGAAATTCCTGGACTTGACCCAAGCAAAAATACTGTGCAACTCGATATGTTTTCTACCAATATCATCGACAATATTGTAGTTCAAAAAACATTTTCACCCGATTTACCTGCTTCGTTTGCCGGTGGTTATGTGAACATTTCTACAAAAAGTTTTCCTACAAAATTTACGCTTCAGTTTTCAACTTCTTTTGGTTACAATGCGCAAGCCAATCTTAACAAACAATTTGCTACTTTCGATGCTGGAAATCTGGCGTTTATTGGAATGAATGATGGCTCGCTAGATATTCCTGAGCTAGCTCAAAATGGAGTACCTTCTTTGTATGTAAACAACAATGAATTGGACAAAGTAACGGCTTCGTTCAATAATAAAATGACTCCCGAATTTAAAACTTCTTTCTTGAATCATTCACATTCTTTTTCAATCGGAAATCAGGTGAAATTTTTAGGAAAACCACTGGGTTTTATTTTTGATTTGAGCTACGCACGCGATTTTAAAGCTTATAATGATGGAGATTATGCTCGTTATAATTTAGTGGGTGGAAATGATAATACTTCGGGCGTTATGATACCTTTAATTATTGAAAATGAATTACTTGGTGAAGAAGAAGTGGTTACTTCATCGCTTTTAGGTGTTTCTTACAAATTGACTCCATTTCATAAAATTGGTGTTACTCTGATACGAAGCGGTGGCGGTTTAATCTCTGCTCGTCAGCGCGAAGGCTACAAAACAAGTGATAATATGTATATGTTTGAAAATACCATTGGCTTTCAAGAGCGTGCTTTAAATTCTGCACAACTTACAGGAAACCATGTGTTTGGAGAAGATAATAAGCTTCAAGCCGACTGGACAAGTTCTTTTACAAAATCAATTTTGAACGAGCCAGATTTACGTTTTTTCAATTATGATTCTGTTACCGGAGGACAATATGAGATAAGTTATAGTGCATATCCTGCACCTGCAAGATTTTACAGAGATTTGAATGAAACTAATTTTGATAATAAGGCTAACTTTTCGTGGCAACTTCCAAATATGAAATTGAAATTTGGAGCAAGCTATACTCTTAAAAGTAGAAGTTCAATCAGTACTCAATTTAATATTTTGTCGCAAGGATTGCTATTTAATGGCGATGTACAAGAATATTTGAATAGCCAGAATATTGGTCAAAATGCTTCAAATGCAACTTATGGAACCTATTATCAAAATGATGAAATAACTGACAATTATAACAGTTACAATGCTTTAGAACATATTGCCGGTTTTTATGGACTTACTGAATTTAAATTAGGTCAAAATATTGATATTCAAACTGGTTTGCGTTATGAATATGATAACGTTTCTATCGAAAATTTAGTTAAACCTTCTCATTATAAATATGTTGAAGCTTCAAAAGCATATAAATTAGACTTTTTACCGGCGGTAAATGTTAATTATTTGATTTCTAAAGATATGAATATGCGCTTTGCCTATTCACGTACTCTTGGTCGTCCCGCTTTTAGAGAAATTGCTCCTTATGCGTATTATGATTTTAAAGAAGCTTGGCGTGTGGTTGGAAACCCCGATTTAGAGCGCACAGTAATTGACAATGTGGATATTCGTTGGGAGAAATTTTTAGAAAACGGACAGTTGATTTCTTTTAGTGCTTTTGCAAAATATTTCACAAAACCAATTGAGCTAATCGATGACCCACGTGCTGGAAATCCTGAGTTACACTATGTTAATGCCGATAACTCATTTTTATATGGAGTTGAATTAGAAGTTAGAAAAAATCTTGAGTTTGTAGGTTTGAAAAATTTCATGTTGGGTGGTAATTTTACCTTTTTGAAATCGCAAGTACGTTATGTTGAGGACTATGGAAGTACTGTTACTAGTTTAGAAGTGAACCGACCAATGTACGGACAATCGCCTTGGGTAGTGAATTTTTATTTGAATTACGATAATCAAGAGTTAGGTTTGAATTCAAATTTAGCTTTCAATGTGGACGGTGCTAAACTTGCAGTTGTTACAAAAGGTTCAACTCCTGATGTTTACCAACAACCCTTGCCATCTTTGAATTACAACATTTCAAAAAAAATAGGAACTAATTTTGCTATTAAAGCATCTATTGGTAATATTTTAAATGCAACTTATGAAAAATCATATACCTACAAAGACCAAGATTATATTTTTCAAAAACATCAACTTGGTAGAACTTATTCATTATCAATTAAATATCTCATAGACTAAAACTGAATAAGGTTAAATAAATAAATTTGTGTTGTCCGAGACCTCATGTTCTTGAAAATAATATTTTCTTGGATATGAGGTTCTTTTGTTATTTTATAAAATATGAAAACAGAAATTCAAATTTCGAGTAAAAATCTAAACACATTGTATTCTAAGTTTTTAGCTTTATTATTATTGTTGTCTCTTGCCGTTGTATTTATTACTGTTTTTAGTTTGGTTTATGAAAATAAAAAGGAGAAATTATACAATCTCCGGCAAAGAAGCATTAATCTGAAAACCCATTTTTATGAAGACAATTTACTGATTAGCGATTTTTTTATACACGAGTTAATAAACTCCAATTTTTATGTTTCCCAAAAAAGTGAGTATATCGAAAAGCATGATAGCTTACTTGCATTCTTAAATTCTGAAATTAAGTACATTACAAACAAAAACACTCAAAATACATTTAGCACTCAAAAAGTAAACGCTGAGTTGCTTGTAGAACTTAAAAAGTATAAAATAATATTAGACTCGATTGTAAATTTAAGTTTATTGCGAGGTTTTCAAGATTTTGGATTCGAAGGCAAAATGCGCGAATACGCCCACACACTCGAAACTTTTGACGATTTTGAAAAATGGAAGGTTTTGATGCTTCGCCGACACGAAAAGGATTATATTATTCGCATTCAGCCAAAATACATCGAACTATTAAAAAGTAAATCAACTCTTTACATTCAGCAAACCAACGAAAGCAATTTACCACAAAAAAGTAAAGATACCATTATCAAAAACCTAAATTTATACCTCAAAAATTTTAATCAAATGGCGCATTTGGATTCAATTTTAGGAATAAAAACAAATTCGGGTTTGACCAAAAAGTATTTAGACAGGAAATTTAAAATACAAGGAACAATTGATGTTATTGTAAACCAAATGGATACTAATATTCATCAGTCAGAACGGAGATTAAAAATTCTGTTTGCATCTATTTCAGCGCTGGTTATAACTCTAAGTTTTGTTTTTGGCATTATTTTTATACGTTATTTAACTCGTCCTATATCAAGTTTATCTAAAAATATACGGTCTTTTGTTGAATCTGATTTCACTGATATTCAAGATTTTAATTACAAAACGAAAACGAATGAAATTGTTCTGTTGCTCGAAAATTACTTTTCGATGAAAAAAGAAATTTTATCGCTTCTTAATAATTTTCAACGCAAAGTGAAAGAGCGCACTGAAGAGATTGAGACACAAAAGGAAATGATTGAAAATCAGAAAATTAGAGCTGAGAAAATTAATTACGAAATGCTTTCGAGTATAAAATATGCCAAAAGAATTCAAGAAGCAATTATGCCAAGCGAAGACCTTCTAAAAGAGAGTTTTAAGGCGCATTTTGTAATTTACAAACCACGCGATATTGTAAGTGGTGATTTTTTATGGTTTAAGCAAATTAAAACAAAGAAAAAGAATTTAAGACTCTTAGCCATAGCCGATTGCACTGGACATGGTGTTCCGGGAGCTTTGATGAGTATGCTAAGTGTAGCGTACTTAAATGAAATTGTTTTACGAAAGGAAATTGTTCATGCTCATGAAGTTATGAATTTGTTGCGCTCACACATTATGAGTTATTTTGAGCACGATGGATTGGATTTAGCTTTTGTGGTTATTAACGACAACGAAAAAACGCTCGAATTTGCGGGTGCCAATAGAAATTTATTTATTCGTCGGAAAAATGAATTAATTAAATTGAAAGGAAATAGAATGCCCATTGGGCGTTTTCCGAGCTCTAAAACATTTGAAAGCATTTTAATAAATTACGAACCAGACGATTACATATTTGCTTTTACCGATGGCATTACTGACCAATTAAATCCGGAAGGACGAAAATTTAACTCTAAAACTTTTATTCACAAGTTAGAAATAATACATTCTCTCAATGAGTTAGAAGCTGATATTGAATATAATTTCAAGCAATGGCGTTCGAATAACACGCAAACCGATGATATTCTTGTTTTTGGCGCAGTTTTGTAACTTATCTATTTTTTTATATTTTTGTTGGGAAAAATAATTTTTAATGCTCATTTTTTCTAAAGCTTAGAATATGAAAATAGTTTTTATGGGAACTCCCGATTTTGCGGTTGAAAGTTTAAAATCCATAGTCGAAACTGGCTTTGATGTGGTTGGAGTTATCACTATGCCCGACAAAAATGCTGGAAGAGGACAAAAACTCACCAAATCGCCAGTAAAAATCTATGCTGAAAGTCAAAATTTGAAGATTTTGCAGCCTTCTAACCTGAAAAATGAGGATTTTATTGCCGAACTTAAAAGTTTGAATGCCGATTTGCAAGTAGTTGTTGCATTTAGAATGCTTCCAGAGGTAGTTTGGAATATGCCAAAGTTTGGAACAATCAATCTTCATGCTTCAATTTTGCCGAATTACAGAGGCGCAGCTCCTATTAACTGGGCAATTATGAATGGCGAAAAAGTAACCGGAAATTCTACCTTTTTCCTTCAGCATGAGATAGATACAGGAAATATTATTTACAATGAGGAAATTGAAATTACCGAAACCGAAACTGCCGGAACACTTCACGATAAATTGATGCTATCGGGAGCTCAATTGCTTGTGAAAACATTAAAAAGTGTTGAAAAGGGCGAATATCCACAAATACCTCAATATGAGATAATTAAAAAAATAGGCGAACCCAAACATGCTCCTAAGATTTTTAAAGAGGATTGTAAAATAAATTGGCAAAATAAGCTCGAAAATATTTATAATTTTATAAGAGGTTTGAGTCCTTATCCTGCTGCTTTTTCCGAATTTAAAAATATTAAAACAGAAGAAGTTGTTGGTTTTAAAGTATTTGAAGCTGAAAAAGAAATTGAAACACACTCTTTTGAAGCGGGGAAATTAGTTTCTGATAACAAAACGTATTTGAAAATCGCTGTCAATGAAGGATTTATCATAATAAAACAACTTCAACTTGCCGGAAAAAAAAGTATGAAAACAGAAGATTTTTTAAGAGGCAATTCGATTGTTGATTTCGCAATCAATTAATAATTACAGCAATAATTGAAGTTATGAAACCAATTTTAGTTGTAATTTTCCTTGTTTTTTTTGCTTTATTTTCTTCGTGCAAATCGAATTTAGAGCAGGAAAAACAGCAATTATTATTTGATGGTTTAGAGCAATCGGCTGATTTTTCTGAGAATATTTTAAACTTTTACTTTGAAAGTAATATTCAACGGAGTGAGGCTGAATATCCTGATTATTATCAATTTACGGCTAAAAACATGCGCACGGTTTGGTCTATTTTTCACGAATTTGACCAAATTTGTTCCGATACTGTTTTGCAACAAAATATGTCAGATTTACAACTTTTTGAAGCGTATTCAAAAGTTGTAAATTCCTTAAATTCAATGTATTTAAAGACCGATACCTTGCACAATCCTTTAAAAATTGACAGTAAATACAGCAAAAAAGAGTTGCTTACTTTGTACAAAAATGACCTACAAAACGCAAAAAATACCTTTTTGCGCAGACAAATAACAGGTTTGTCGCGTGAAATTCAACGAAAGCATTCGTTTGCTTTTCAAATACTCGAAAGTATTGTCAAAAAAGATGGAAATTCATTGGAATTGCAGTTGTTTTTTTCAGAAAATACTCCAACTTACACGCATCAAGTTATTGTGGATTCGATTGTTAATCAAATAGTTAATTCAAAAAGCACTTTCTCAACTGATGCTAGTCAAATTTTTGGAAAAATTGATATTACAACTACTCAAAAAGGCTTTCATGTAATTTATGGAAAAGTGAAAATTGAAGGAAAAAAGGGTTTTAGTTTGATTCCTTTCAAAGAAAAATTTGAAGTTTATTAATTCTGTCATTTAAGCTAAGACAAATAAATTGTATATTTCGTTTTGCCAAGTGCTTAAAATTTATTTGATTACAAAAAGGTTTGCTCCAATAAAAAAGCACTGGTGCTTACTTTTTATACTGGAAAATTTTATTTGTTTCGTCAATTACTTCAAATTTATCTTTTACCTCAGAAAAAGTAAGGCTTTCTTTAATTCCAAGACACAAAAAACCGTTGTTGCTTAAACTTTCTTTGTAGAGATTGAGCACTTTATTTTGAAGTTCTCTATTGAAATATATCAGTACATTGCGACACAAAATTAAGTTCATTTCGCCAAAAACTGAATCCGAAGCTAAATTGTGATTTGCAAAAGTAATTCGGCTTTTTAGTGAATCGTCAAACTTAGCAGAATCGTATTTTGTGAAGTAATAATCGGTAAATTTTCTTTTTCCTCCCGAAAGTATGTAATTTTTTTCAAAAGAATCAATTTCTTTGAGCGAATAGATGCCTTCTTCTGCTTTTTTTAGGGCTATATCGTTAAAATCGGTTGCGAAAATAGTCGTTCGGTCGTAAAAATTCTCTTCTTTTAGCAAAATAGCCAGCGAGTAAACTTCTTGTCCGGTAGCACAACCAGCTACCCAAATTTTAACAAACGGATAGGTTTTTAAGTATGGTATTACGTTTTCTCTCAGACTTTTATAAAAAAATGGATCTCTAAACATTTCAGAAACTGTAACCGAAAAATTTAAAATTATGCTTTTAAAAAAAAGTTTATCGTACAATAATTTTGGAATCAATTCCGAAACACTATTGTACGAAAATTGCATTAAAATATTACGAATACGCCTTTTTACTGTTGCTTGCGCATAATTTCTAAAATCGTAGCCGTATCTTTTATAAATTGCATTTAAAAAGAGTTCTATTTCAATATTTTCAATTTCGTTTTTGTTCATAAAAACGTGTTAAAATTTTATAACATTATTCTTTTGTTTTTTATTTTAATCCATGAAATATTTTTTTATAAAAAAATGGCTCTTTTATAAAATTCTTTTCTGCAAAGGAATAAAAAAAAATGGTTCTTATAAAATTTATTCAAATAAGCTTGAATTAAATATCCTTTTTATTATATTTGTAGATTATAGTAAGAGTATTTTGCAGGAGTGGTTATTATTTTTTAAATTGTTGTTATTAAGTTAATTACCTTTTTTTTGCGATATACGTTATTGTATTCATATAGCTAATTATTAAATAGTTAGTTTTTTTTATCAAATATTAAAATTTCTTTTTTTATTCATAAAATTAAAACAAAATGTACGAAAATGTTTATACTTTGCGCAATTTAAGCGGCTTAATTACAAATACTTACATATTATCGATGGTGTTTGCTGTAGCTTTTATAGGAGTAGCTTATTTGGTAGCGAATATGATTGCTTTTGAAGGAGGAAAAAATCCTACTGATGCAAAAACTCGCAAAGTTTGGTTTTATATTTTGGGTGTTACTGCTACAATTTTCTTTTTCTTGTGGAATTACTTTTATGTTGCTGACCTGATTAAAGGGGCAAAAGGAAAGAGTGATTTCTTAATACACAATGCTTTAGCTACAACTTTGTGTTTTGCAATTTATCTGATTTTGGGTTTTGTAGTAGCCAAAGTTTTTAAACATTCCAAATTTGGAACAATTTTTTAAAATTTTTTTTTTATACGCATACTGATTGGAAAAATATTTCATAACGGATTTTTTAATCTGAAACCTTTAGTAAAATGATTCAATATTTTAAAAATTTAAATGCAACATCGCGAGTTCGGTGGTTTTTAAGTCTTTTTGCGACTTTGATATTTATAGTTATATCCGTTTATATTTTTGTAGAAAGACGAAATAACTTAAATGAAAAAACAGATAGTTTTGTTTTTAATAATTTGTACTTTTTACAATCTTACGCCGAGCATAACCAAAAAAACTTTGAAAATGAGAAGCTTTTAGTCAATTCAATAGTCGATACATTGAATTTGCAAGTGGACCAAATTAAAATTTCGGATACTTTAGGTGTAACTTTGTCTTTTGATAGCGTGCTTACGCCTCACAAAGCTGCAAAAGCTATTTTAGAACATTTTGAAGTTTTGAATTCTCAAAACATGGAAAGCTTATTTTACGAAAAGCGTTATTATGAAAATGGCTTTGCAATGTTGCTCGATATTCGTGGTAACTTATTGACTCACCCTACTTTGCAAGGCGAAAATATTAGACGAACTAAGCTTTTTGCTAAATTGGTGAACCAAGCTAAAACTACCGGAAAATTTTATTACGAATGGCCAGAAACTGATGCTGCCGAAGGGCATTTGCTTTATTACACTTTTTCTAAAAAACTTGATGCTTATGTGTTGATTACTATTTTTGAAAAGGACGTATTTACTACCGATTTGAGCGTATTTTTATTTTTATTTTTAATCTATTTATTTGTCATATCGTTTATTAATTTGGTTGTTTGGCTTATTGTAAAAAATCTTGGACATTGGCTTGGTAGGCTCGACCAAATTATTGAGCAAATGGCTAAAGGTAGCGTAGTTGATAAAATTGATTATATAAAAGACAATGATGTTGGTAGAATTGTTAACTCGCTCAATACTTTAATAGAAACGACCAGCCGTAACGCTAAGTTTGCCAATGAAATAACCAAAGGAAATTTGCATGCCGAGTTTAAAGCTCAAAGCGATGTAGATATTTTGGGCAATTCGCTTTTAGAAATGAGAGCGAGTTTGATTCATGCCAAAGAAGAAGAACGCAAAAGGCAAATCATTGATAATAAGCAGAAGTGGATTACAACCGGGCTTGCTAAATTTGGCGATATTTTACGACAAGACAACGATAATATCGAAAATTTAAGCTACAATTTAATAAATAATTTAGTAAATTATTTGGAAGCAAACCAAGGTGGCATTTTTATTCAAGCCGAAGAAGAGGAAACCGGAAAACTTATCTTTGAACTAAAATCGTCCGTTGCCTACAATAAGCGTAAATACATTCAAAAGGTGGTAGAAGAAGGTGAAGGTTTGATAGGTCGCTGTGCCAGAGAACGTTCTACTATTTACTTAACCGAAGTACCTGATGGTTATATCGAAATCCGTTCAGGAATGGGACATTCAAATCCAAAAAGCATTTTAATTGTACCTTTAAAAGTTGATAATCAGCTTTATGGAGTTGTAGAGATTGCTTCATTCAAAGAATTGGAAAAACACGAAATAGAATTTGTTGAAAAAATTGGCGAAAATATTGCTTCTACCATTGCAAGTGTTAAGATTAATCTGAAAACTGCCAAATTACTTTTTGAATCTGAAAAACAATCGAAAAAACTCGAACAACAAGAGGAAGATATGCGTATCAATTTGCAAGAATTGCAACGCACTCAAGAGCTTGCTGCTAAAAACGAAGAAACAGCTTTGGGCTTTGTTAATGCTGTAAATCATACAATTATACGTGCCGATTTTAACTTGGAAGGCAAATTGACTTATGCAAATACCAAATTGCTCGAAAGCATGGAATATTCATCGAGCGAACTAAATGATGTACATTATTCTTTCTTTATGCAAAAGAAAGATATGAAAGCTTTTGACGAAGCTTGGAATCGTTTGGTGAAAGGTGGAACACATTACGAGCAAGAAGTTGAATACAAAACTAAATTTGGAAAGATTTGGTTATTAGCTACTTACACTTCTGTTCGAGATAGAAAAGGAAATGTAGTTAAAGTTCTATATTTGGCAATTGATATTTCAAAAGAAAAAGAAAGAAGTATCAATTACGAAAATGATATGCGTGCTATTAATGCTTCTATTTTAAAATCGGAATACAAACCCGACGGAACTGTAATAGATGATAACGATATATTTCTCAATACTTTAGGTTACCGAAGAGCCGAAACCGTAGGTAAAAATCTTTTTGATTTTTTAGATACTGAAAAACAGAAAAATTTTAATAACATTTGGGCTCAGGTACTTAGCGGCATTGCGGTTGATAATATTGAAAAAATTACAACCAAAAGTGGTGAAGAGAAATGGTTTAAAGGAACTTACACTCCGGTAAAAAATACAATCAACGAGGTTTACAAAATTATTTACATAGCCAATGAAATTTCGGCGCAAAAACGATTAGAAGAAGAAACTCGTAAGCGCAACAACGAACTTTTGGCACAAGAAAAAGAATTGCAGCAAATTATTAAACATTCGTCGAAACTTACTAAGCAAATGCAAGAAAATGAGTTTGAGATGAAAGGTATTTTGCGCGCCATCGATGCTTCTACTTTTTCAGTGGAATTGAATTTGGACAACCAAATTTTAAAAGTAAATAATGCCTATGCTAAACTTTTCAATCTTACTGAAAATGAGTTTGTTAATAGGCGCGATAGAGATTTATTTTTAATGGCAAATCCTGATGAAACAGAAAATTATGATAAACTTTGGAATGAAGTTAAATTTGGTTTGACCAAACGAGCTATCAGCAGAATTCTCATAAACAATGTAGAAGCTTGGTTAATTGAAACTTATACTCCTATTTTTGATTCTGAAAATAATGTTTATAAAATTTTGAAGATTGCAACGGATATTACCAAAAACAAATTGCTTGAAATTGAAGCAAGTCAACAAGCTGAAATGCTTCGCGAGCAAGAAAGTGAGTTGATTGGTAAAATGGAAGAACTCGAAATTGCTCAGAAAGAAATGGAAATTCTTCAAGCAGAAGATGAACGCAGAAATAAAGATACACTCGAAACAATTGAAAAACACCGCAAAACCTTGACCGACATAATAGATAATGTTCCCGGACATATTTTTGTGAAGGACAATACCGGAAAATTACTTGTTGTAAATGAGGCTGTTGCAAAATTGCATGGAAAAACAAAAGAATCGCTAATTGGAAAAACTGATTTCGATTTTTATGCCCCAGATTTGGCGCAAAGATATTGGAATGAAGATATTGCAGTTATTAACGGTCAAGCTAAAACCTTCATTCAGAACAAACAAATATTAGGCGAAGAACGTATTCTGCAAACAACTAAAATGCCATTTTACATTTCGTATATGGGTGCGAACGGACTTTTGGTAGTTCAAACCGACATTACTGAGCTTAAACGAATGGAAATGGAAGCGAAAGCACAAAATGAAGCTTTGCTTGCGCAAGAAGAAGAAATGCGCCAAAATCTTGAAGAACTCCAAGCTACACAAGATGACCTTGAAGCTAAAATGCGTGAAAATGAGTCGATGCACGATAGTTTGTCGAAAGAAAAAGCGTTGCTCGATACTCTTTTGAAAACAATACCTGATGCTGTATATTTTAAAGACATCAATAGTAAATTCATAAGAGCTTCAAAATCAATTATTGATGCTGTGGGTTTGAATGAAATGGACGATATTATTGGCAAGTCGGACTTCGATTTCTTTGAAAGAGAAAGTGCTTCTGAATATTTTGAAGAAGAACAGTTAATTATTCGCACAGGCAAAGCAATTGTTGGTAAAACGGCTGTTGAAAAGCGTAAATCGGGTATTGATTCGTGGTCGCTTGTAACCAAAATGCCAATAAAAGACGAAGCTGGAAATATTGTTGGTACTTTTGGAATTTCAAAAGACATAACTGAAATGAAAAAGCTGGAAATTTACAACCAGCAGCAAAAAGATTTCATGGCAAGCATTATCGATGCTATTCCGGGTAAGCTCTTTATCAAAGATCACGAAGGAAAAATGATCCTTATTAATAAGGCTGTAGCCAATGCTCACGGAACGTCTAAGGAGCAACTTTTAGGAAAATCGGATTTCGATTTCTTTGATGCTGAAAAAGCCAAAGTGCTTTGGGCTGAAGAACTTGCAGTTATTGCCGGCAAAGCAATGACCTCAATTCATAAGGATACTTTGACAGGAAAAAATCAAATTTTGCAAACTACCAAAATTCCATTTTATATTCCATTTTCAGGAAAAACAGGTATTTTGGGAATTCAAAATGATATTACCGAGCTTAAAATGCTCGAAGAAGAAGCACGCCAACAGTCGGAAGAATTGCAAGCTCAAGAAGAAGAATTGCGCCAAAACTTAGAAGAATTGCAAGCCA
>DZBP01000292.1 GCA_022729915.1 Draconibacterium orientale
TCGATGTACTCCAACGCCTTGTTAGCAAACCGAATGGGAGTAAAAAACTCGCCATGAAAGCGGCGCATATCGTCGTCGGTCAGGCGGTCTATTTTGGAAAGAATGCCTCGAATGGTATCGGGCGATGTTACTTTTTCGTAAAGCTCCCAAAAAAACTTATAATCTTTCATCAGTATTTTTTTCACTCTCACCTCGCCACTGCCAAAGTCGAAATAGGCTTTGCCTTCGTCTTTGTTCAAATGCGTCCTGCCTTGCTGTATGTCGCAAACAAAATACTTAGACGTTTTAAAGCCGTTTTTAACCGACGAGCCAAAAATACCGTTCCAATACTCAAAAACTTCTTCAAAATTTTCTTCGGTAATAATCTTTTTATCAATGAAATCGAAGGTTTGTTGCGGGTCTAAACAATGAATCAGTTTTTGATTTACTACCTCGTAGTCTTGTTCGTTTTCGAGATTGTAAACATGAAGATTGCAAAACTCCTCATCTTCAACCAGCTTGTCAATCAGTCGCTTGTCGGGAATACTGGGGCTTAAATCCCAATCGTAGCCATCGATATCGGAGTAGTAAGTTTTCCACTTAATGGTTTCGGTAAGCACCGTTTCGTTCTTATCAGACAAACACAAAAATACCGGAATCGCTTTTCGAGTGAAGCCAAATTTTAGACGATGAACATAGTACAACACCTGAGCTAAAACCGTAGCACGCGCTTTGAGGTTTAGCATATTTTTGTCGTATTTGAACTCAAACAAAACTTGCGGCGTGTATAAATCGTGCCTATCCGAAGTATCGTAACTGATTTTGAAGTGCTTTGCATACGCATTTTTCACATCTTCCTCAGTTCGTGCTTTGGCTAAATCGGCTTTAAATTTAGTATAATCTTTGTTCATTTATCGACTTTGTTGTCTTTATTTCACTTATTCGCACATTGTTTTTCTTATTTGCAAAACGAATTAAATTTTTGCTTATTGATACGATACCTAAAAATCATCTTATCAATAAAAAGTAGGCTTGTCTAAAAAAAGAGCGTATAACAATCTTAATATAAGTAACCTAATTCTAATAGTTTTTTGTCAATTCTTCAATTTTATTGGTAACAAATTTCTTAATTTCTACTGCAAGCAACTTGTATTCAAGTGCTTCTATTTCGTCGGGATTGTATATATCACCCGGATATCGAACTTCAACACCAAAATCACTTAAATTTCTGGGGTCTATTTCATTGAATTCGCTATCAAAATCGGCACATTCTGCAAGTAAAAATTCGATATTGTGTGTTTTCTTTATCTCTTTTCCATTAACTATCAAATAAGCTTTTAACATTTTTTCTACTAATTGCTGGCAGTGAAAACAAATAGCAGATGTAGCAATTATACTTCCCTCCGTTAGACGATTTATTACAAGCAAATCCTCCTCAGCTTTTTTTATCCAATCTTTTACATAGTGTATTGTTTCTTTATTCATAGTTGTACCCCTTCTTTAACAGCTTGTTTTACAATATGACCTGTTATTTGTTTTTTTATTTCTACTTCCTTTTTACTCTGAATAAGAATATCAGCCGGAATTTTCTGTTGTGCCAATAGTTTACGTATTTTAGCTTTGTAATTTCTTTTTTCTACAATACTATAATCGTGTTCGGTGATTATTATAAAATCATAATCACTATCTTCTGAAAAATCTTTTCGAGCACGTGAGCCAAAAAGCAATACGACACAAGTTGGAAAATAACGCAATGCAATTTCTTTAATTATTTGTTCTTGTTTTTTCATTGCCTTAAAATTTTAACCACTTAAATTGAAAACTACAAATTTAATGACAAACAATAATTTACTTGTCTTTTCCTGTTTTTATTGATACGATGATTTAAAGACATCTATCAATAAAATCGGCTACATTCACTTATTTTTTTTCAATTTTGTTTGCAAATATACTATTTTTCTTTGAAATAGTGCTATTTCATACGCTTATTATTCTAACTTTAATAGCTGCGTAAGTATTTTGTAATTAGAGTTATACCAAAATAACCTTACGCTATGCAATTTTACTTTACTAGTCGAAGCAAATTACTTATGTGCGTGCAAATTTAAACAAAACAATTGGTATTTTAAAAGTTTCTCTTGCATATTTTTTTCATTTCAACTGAATATTTTATCTCACTAACATTATATATAACTAGAAAACAGAGTAAAATAAACCTTTGTAGGCTCATTTTGCTACCAACATCTTTTAAATGAACACTATGAACTAAGCTTAAATTTATGAGTACTATCTATTAATTAAAGTGAAATTGAACAAATAAAAAAAGCATATAGACTTAAATAAAGCGTACTTATTCTAATTTTTTGTGTACTTATTCTAATTCATTGCATATAAATTCAAACTAATTACATATTTTTTCAAACTATTTGAGTATATATTCAAATTTAATACGAATAGATTGAAATACAATACGGATATACTAAAATTTAATACGTATATACTCTAAATAAATACGGACATATTCAAACATTTAATTTCTATTTAGTCGTAAAAAGTTCAACAATATCCGCCAACTATTTGACTATTTCCTCAAAAAGTTTTAAGTTATCCGCTCAATGTTTGATTATCTCCTCAAAAAATTTGATGGTTTCCGTCTAAAGTTTAAGCAGTTCTTTTTAAAGTTTTGATATGTCCGTAAAAAGTTTGACTATCTCCGACAAATATTTATAAATATCCGAAAAAAGTTTGACTATATCCGTCTAAAGTTTGAGTATATCCGCAAAAATAGTTTTATAGTTCTTTAAGATAAATAAGCACTGCAAATAGATTTATAATCATTTCAACTAAAATTTTATGTTGTTGAACAGCTAAAATAACTTTGCAGCAGTGCAAAACTACTCAAGAATGTTGATTTTTACAAATAAAATTTTAAAAAGATAGTCTGCCATACAAAAAAATAGATAAAACGCAACGTTTTTTATGTGTTGCACCTCAAAAAACACAATTAGCACACTTTTGGAAAGCAAAACAAAGGAATTGAACCAAAGCTACGCACCTTTGACAAACCAAAGCCAAGGCTCAAAAAAAAACTATTTCTTTTTGGTGCAGAGTACTATCTATTTTTGTATATTTGTGCAAAAATTGAAAATGAAAAGATTATGATTTCAGTAAAAAAAGATTTTAACGATAT
>DZBP01000293.1 GCA_022729915.1 Draconibacterium orientale
ATACCCGAACAAAAACTTTTGTTCAAACCCTTGTTTGCCGTTTCATCTATTTTTAATTGGCATTATTGATAAAAGTAATATCCTATTCATTGTATTAATTATACAATTTTTTTTCAAAAAAAGCACAGCAAAATAGAATAATTAACACAAAATAGTTTATATTTGTAATACCTATATTAATTAGGAGTTAGGAATTAGAAATTAGGAATTGCTTAGCGGTTTTAAACCGCTTAGCAATTTAACAATTTAACAATAGAACAATAGAACAATAGAACAATAGAAATAAAATGGACAACAGAGTTTTAGACATGATAATCAAGCGGATAGAAGAAGAGAAATGTATTCTTTTTATAGGTCCGGAGGTATTTAATCAGAATGAAAAAAGCCTCAACGAGCAACTGAAAATTTATTTGGAAGAAACTTCGGGTGGCGAGTTTAAATTTTACACCGACGATGAATTTTTTTCCTTTGCCGACGAAGCCGACAAGGAATATGCTTATTACGATATTCAACAGTTCTACGAAAAATTGCCCGTTTTACCTCTGTATCAGAAAATTGCAGCTTTACCTTTTCATCTCATCGTTTCGGTTTCGCCCGATGTGGTTTTGAAAAAGATTTTTGAGGAGCAAAATCTCGATTTTACCTTCGATTTTTACAACAAAGAGAAGAATCCACAGCCTTTGGGCAAGCCAACAGCTCAAAAACCGCTCATTTACAACCTGTTCGGAAGTATCGAAAACGAAGGTTCGCTCATTCTTACTCACAACGATTTGTTCGATTATTTGATAGCTATTTTTGGCAAACACAATCTACATCAAGACCTTAGAGACGAATTACAAGCCGCTCGCATGATTTTGTTTTTGGGTTTCAAATTCGAAAAATGGTACTTCAAATTGCTTTTGCGCTTGCTCAATTTTCACAAAGGCAAATTGAGCCATGCCGCACTCAAAGACGCAAAATTGTTGCCACAAGTGCGAAATTTTTATTCCGAAGAGTTCAAAATCAAGTTCTTAGACAATAGCGGCACCGAAATAATCGAAGCACTTTACGAGCGATGTGCCGAAAAAAATGCTTTGAAAACCAAAACAGAAACCAAACCAATGAAAACCAATGAACAAGCCGAAATTTACCTTTCGTATGGTTGGGGCGGCGAAAGCGAACAAATAGTAAATTCGATTTACGAAACACTTAAAAACGAAGCATTTAACGTAATTCGCGACAAAGTGGATTTGGGCTACAAAGGCAACATAAAAGAATTTATGCAAACCATCGGAAAAGGCAAATATGTGGTGGTGGTAATTAGCGATAAGTACTTAAAATCAGAGAATTGCATGTTTGAAATGCTCGAAATTAAAAACAACGGTTCGGCTTACGACCGCATTTTTCCGATAGTACTTTCCGATGCCCGCATTTACGACGAAATCGATCGCATTGATTATCTGAACTTTTGGGACGATAAAGTTACCGAACTCAAAAAGAAAGTGGAAACGCTTCGCGATCCTGTGGGCAAAGTGCGTGTGTATGAAAAAATGAATCAATACGCTGATATTAACCGAATTATAGACGAAATAACCGACACGCTGCGCAACATGAACACGCTAACGCCCGAAATGCACAAAGATGCTAATTTTGAGCAACTTATAAAAGCAATTCATGCAAAAATGGAAAGTGATAAGTAAATTTGAAAATTTAGTAATTTGAAAATTTGAAAATTTGAAAAAACTTTGCGAGAAATTCAAAAAAATCTAAAAATAAAACTATGATACGTAAATATCGTTACCCGGGCACACGTCCATTTACCGAAAACGACCGAAATTTGTTCTTTGGACGCACCAACGACATCGAAAAACTATCGAAATACATTCACCACGAAAACTTGATTGTTTTGTACGGAAAATCGGGTTTGGGCAAAACTTCGCTGCTCAATGCGGGCGTTGTGCCAGTACTTTCCGAAAAAGAAAATTATTCGGCTCTCAACATTCGTTTTGGTGCATACAACGCTGATAATGAGCTTATGCCGGTAGATATTTTGCGTCAAAAAATAGCTTCCACCACTCGCTTCGACAATTTTATTAGCCAAAAAGTGTTGGATTTGAAATTCAACGATAAAGGCGAAATTCAATACGAAAATGTTCAATCTCTGCAAGTTAGCGTTTTGAGCAATTTATGGTTTTACCTGAAAAGTTATCAATTGCAACAACCCGAAAGTTCGGCATTTTTGATTGTTTTCGACCAATTTGAAGAGCTTTTCACGTATCCCGAAACCGCAATCAACGAATTTAAAGACGAACTGGCTGATTTGCTGAATGTTCGCATTCCACAAAATGTGCGTGAATTGATTAAGGAAAAGATGAAAGAAAACCGAGATTTTCTCACGCGCGAAGAAACTAAATTGTTGCAAGCAGCTTTGAATGTGAAGTTTGTGCTTTCCATTCGTTCTGACCGTTTGAGTTTGTTGGACAGATTGAAAGACAAATTGCCCGATATTTTGCAAGAATGTTACGAACTTCAACCTTTGAGTTTGGAGCAAGCAAAAGAAGCAATTGTAAAGCCAGCCGCTTTGCAAGAAGCTGATTTTTCGGCACAAGTTTTTGAATATGAAAGCGATGCGTTGAATAAAATGCTCAATTATCTTTCGGGCAGAAATACCAACAAAGTGGAAGCTTTTCAACTTCAAATTCTGTGCGAATTTGCCGAAAATTTGGTGCTCGACAAAAAGTTAGCCCGTATTTCGTCGCACAATTTGGGCAATATCGAAGACATTTACAAAAATTACTACGACAATTTTATAGCCAAATTACCGGAACAAGAACGCTATAAAGCCCGTATTTTCATCGAAGAAGGATTAATTTTCGAGCAAGACCAAAGGCGTTTGAGCCTTTACGAAGGGCAAATACTCAGCTCGTTCAAAATAAGCAAAGAACTTTTGCAAATGCTTGTAAATACGCACCTTTTGCGAGCCGAGCCACACTCTTCGGGCGGTTTTATGTACGAACTTTCGCACGATACTTTGGTTGCGCCTATTTTGGAAGCTAAAAAAGTTCGTGAAAAAGAAGAAAAACAAGCCGATGAACTTCGCAAAAAAGAGCAAGAATTAAAACTTGAACGTGAAAAAACCGAAAAAGAACGCCTTGAACGTGAAAAAGAACGCAA
>DZBP01000294.1 GCA_022729915.1 Draconibacterium orientale
TAATTTGAAAATTATAAACTATAAATCAAATAATTACAAATTTCAATTTCAAAGTGTTTAAAACAATTTAGTATAAATTAATTTCTCAAAACCGCTATCTTAACCCCAGGTCTGTAAAGTTCTAATAAGCTATGATAATAAACTATAAGTTATCAATTCACTGCACCGACCCCCAACCCCCTGAAAGTGGGCTATACCAACGTATTGGGGAAACTCCCCCTTTCAGGAGGGTGGGATGGCGTTACAATTAAGTATAACTTTTAGCTAGAACTTAACAGCCCTGCTATCTTAACCCTATTCGGTACGAAAACTTTACTAAAAATACGTTGCGTGCTTCTACATCGAACAGATTTCCGAGGTCTGATTGCAAATCGAACATTCCGTTTTCGATGTATTCGCTGCGCGATTGCGACCAAACCAAATAAAGCGTTGAACCCGGAGCGTATTCCCATTTCAATACCATATTCGACAAGAATTCTTTAAAATTAAAATCGGGCTTGTAAATACGGTAATCTTCGAGGTTGTCCAAATTCTCATCGATAACATATTCGTTGTTGTCCGAATCGAAAGTTATTTGATTGTCGGCAAAAACCGCAAAACGATTGGTATAATCCTCAGCATGAGGATTTGTAATGTATTTTAATTTTTCGTAACTACCTGCTGCTACAAAAGGCTGCCCCCAATATTGAATGGACAAATTAGGAGTAATGTTGTAATTGATACGAATAGACATTCCGGCTATTTGCTGGTCTAAACTACCAAATAAATAACGGGTTGAGTTGTTGTAATCCAATTGGTCGATGTACTGAAGCTCTTTTTTGCTTTTATTAAAATTAGGCGAAAGCGTAATGCTAAGAGTAGAAACAGGTATGTAAGTAAAATCGAGCGAATAATATTGGCTTGTGCTGTATGATTTTATAGAAGCACCATAAAAACGAACATTTCCGGAAACCATAAATTTCTTTTGGCTATTTGAACCTAAATAAATCCAAGCGTTTTTACCTCCGGGCAAACGTATCGATTCGCCACCTCTGAGTGCTGCATTTGAAACTTGATTGCTGTTGATGTTAGTGCCCATACTTAGATGCCAATAGTTTTTAAATTGAGTATGTGCATTCACATTTCCACCCAAATAGGTATGGTTTCCACCAAAATCCCAACCCGACCATTGATTGAAATTGATATTGAAATTTCTAAAAATAGAAAAAGGTTCATATACTCTGTAACCTACCCAAAATACTTGCATAATATCATCGACAGACTGTAAATAGCCAATGTCGTTTACTTCCAACGATGGCGACTTCATAGAACCGGAAAGCATAAATTTCAATTTGCCGTTATTTTTACCGACTTGAAAATTACCACCCGAACCAGAGAGGGAAGTCAAGGTTTCGTCTATTTTTAAATATTCCGCATCGGGGCGCTGAAAATAGCGTACCGGAGAGCGTTGAGCTTCGCTAATTGCTGTGGTAGAACCTTTAATGTTCGACCAATACGTATTTATTTTTATATAATATGCTTTGTCTTTGAAGTATTGCGAAAAATCGATACCTCCAGTGTAAGCCGATTCTGGTATGAAATCTAAGTTTTCTGTTTCGATGTTTCTATTCACAGAAGTTAAAACGCCGCCTATGATTGTGTTTCCTTTATTCCAATCGCGCTGAAGGCGAGCTACAAAGTAATTGGTTAGCGGTTCTACTACTTCTTCTCGTTCTTCATTGGCATTGGTAATTTTGGCTTTCTCCTCAGAAGTTACACTTTCCAAAATACCTACTGACCAACCGTTGGGAGTTTTTCCTGTTATTTTGGCAGCTCCCAAAATAGAAGTGAATTTTGGCATCTTCATGTATTCATCATCGGTCAATTCAGGATAATATCTTGGTTTTCGTCCAATTCTGCGAGTATAGAAAAGGCTCTCGGCTGCCATATCGCCATCACCAAACATTAACGGATAGCTAAGAATATTTCTACCTTCGATAAAGAAAGGACGCTGCTCGCTAAAAAAACTTTCGTAAGCCGTAAGGTTTACTTCCGAAGGGTCAGCTTCTACTTGCCCGAAGTCGGGATTGATGGTAAAATCGAGCGTGAAATTGTTTGTTATTCCAATTTTACCATCTACACCACCATTAAAACCAAAATCAGAGCCATCTGCATAGGGATTTCCTTCTTCTTCGGAATAAGATTCAATCGATGAAGTAATGTAGGGTGTAATATCGAGCTGTTTCTTTGGTTTAATTTTTAAACCATTGATAGTACCTAATTGGCTCACCCAGCCTGAGGCTTTGCGCGAAATAGGCTGCCAAAGAGAAAGTTCGTTTTTGCGAAACAAATTACGTGCAACCTGAAAACCCCAAGTTTGTTCATCGGCTTTTCCAAAGCGCAATTGAGTGAGCGGTATTTTCATTTCGGCAGTCCAGCCTTCTGCATTTTTAGCTGTTTTTACCCACCAAATTGGGTCCCAAGTTAAATCTTCGCTTTCGCCATCGTTTGACATTAGAAAATCATGTTTCACACCGGCAGCACTTACTATGAAAGTGAATGCAGTTCGCTTGTCGAAATAACTATCAAACTGAACACCCATTTGGTCTCCGTCGATTGCATCACGGCGCGTCATACGTTGCACAATGCTATCGGGATTATTATCATAAGCCCTTAGTGCAATGTAAATAAAATTGTCGTCGTACACAACCGCGAAAGAAGTTTTTTGCGAAGCCACTTTACCTTCTTCGGGTTCGTGTTGCAAAAAGTCACTTTCCCATGTAGCTTGTTCCCATACTTCTTCTATTAAATTACCATCAAGCCTTGGAGCTTCACCATTGATTCTGGTAGTTTGATAGTTTCTTATGTCATAATTTTGAGCATTGAGCACTTGATTTGCTAATAAGCCTATTAGCAAAAGAATCATTAATTTACGCATAAAGTTCTAAATGTTTAGTTTGGGATTTGGTGGTAATGGTTTGGATATTTTGGTTTTTAATAAACGACGAATTTTAAAAAATAGTATTGCAAATAATTTTATTTTATTATTTTTTAATAGTTCGTTCTGTTTTGGATTTATTCAACATCTATGCTCTTTTATTTAAACCAAACCTTTTGTAATCGAATATATTTTAAGTACTTAGTAACCAAAATATACAATTAAATTAGGTTT
>DZBP01000295.1 GCA_022729915.1 Draconibacterium orientale
GACATTTCAGATCACAATGGTGGGTTAAGCCATTATGGTCTGCCTATGTCTCCTCAAACTTTCATTTGAGAAATCACGGTTGTGAATGTATGTTTATCTAGTTTCGGTTTGCGGCTGAAACTTCGTAAACTATTCACGTTTGCAAACAGATATTTTTTTAAAGATTGTTCTAGAACACTCTCTCTTTCCTTATGGCTTACCGGTCCATATACCGTCCTTTGATTATTAGTCTCCGGATCAGAGGTGAACATCAATCTTTATATATCTCCTTGAAAGAACTCTCTCCTCATTTTGGAAGGTAAGCCTCTTTACTTCTCTTCCTTAACTTTCTTGTAGATAGTATAGCACTTTATTTACATAATGTCAATGCTATGTGATAATGATAAAGATATATAATAAAATATATTGATAAATAAGGGTATTATAAATCTATGTATTGTCATATTTGCGTGAAAATAATGACTATGCTATGCTCTAAGCAGTTATTAATTAACTTTGAATAAAATATATGATTCAAAATACAGATGAAAAAATATTAATAGAAGCAGGTTTATCAGAAGAACAATCTGCTATTTATAGTGCTTTATTAGATAAGGGTCCATTAAAAGCAGGAGCAATATCATCTTGGACTGGTATAAAGAGAGGTCTTATTTATAAAGTGCTCGATCAGCTTGAGAATATGGGTCTTATTACAGAGAAAGGAGGAGAAGGAACCGTTGCGGTGTTTACCCCAGAACATCCGATGCGATTATCAGAAATTATGGAGCAGAAAGAAAAGTCTCTTGCCCTAGCAAGAAAAACAGTTTCTTTTTCTCTTGGAGCATTATCTTCAAAATTTAATTTACTTTCTGGTAAACCGAATGTGCAGTTTTATGAAGGGAAAGAAGGAATAGAGAAGGTTTTGGAAGATACCCTTAATTCAAAAGATGAAGTTCTTACATATGTAGATATGGAAATCGTTGAAAAGTATTTTAAAGATATCAATGATAAATATGTAACAAAAAGAGAAAAATTAGGTATTAAGAAAAGATTATTAGTTATTGACAATGATTATTCAAATACTTTGTTTCAAAAGTGGAATAAAGAAAAGCCAGATTTCTTTTCTATAACTGATTTAAAAATGGTGAAGACACCACTTGAGGTAGTTGAGGGAGCAATCCAAATTTATGAGAATAAAATCGGGATAATAACTATTTCAAATGAAAATTTAATAAGTATTATTATTGAAGATATAAGAATAAATAAATTATTCAAAAGTATGTTTGAAGCGCTTTACTTAGTCTCACCAAGATTCATTCCGTAGTCTTCTTTAATTGTTTCATAGACAGCATACCATTCTCTGTTATTTACAAAACATCTAACAAGAGATTTTCCTTCTGGTATATCACCGTGTAAAGATTCAAGGTCATTTGATTTTCTAATTTCAATCTCTACTGTATTTGTATTTCCATACATATCTATCAATTCACCTTGTGATTTTTGTTTAGACACAATATTTATATTTTTATCTTCGTCCCAGATTAAGTCAAATTCTTCTGTTTTATTTGTTTTCTTAAATCCCTTTGCGATAAAACCTTTTTCAAAATAACGCATATTACTTGGATTATCTTTTCGGCAAGAAGCATGAAGGATATGTTCTTTTGCTTCACGTGTTAGTGCTTCATCCATCATTGCTTCTCCTAGTCCAAAATTTTTACTTGCTTCATCTACATTTAATGCACTAGCATAAAGGCTTGTATCTTTTTGTTGTTCAAATCTAAGAAAGGCACGGATATTATTATCTTTTTCAAAAGTATAGAAATAATTCTTCTGTTTATTATCTTTAGGAATAAATGCTGTTTTAAAATATGATTTTAATGATTCAACAAAATTACGATCATTATGGTTTTTCCAATTTAACTCATATAATTCAAGCATTTCATTTTGCTGGTTTAGAGATATGTTAATTGCTTCCTTTTTAGAAAAAACAGTACCTTCGATACTTTCTATTGGAAGCTTTTCTCCATTTTTAATTGCTTGTTTAAATATTGCAAAAGTGGTTATAGTGTCGGCATTAATCCTCTCTAGTTGTTTGTCAATCTCTTCGTAATTAATCTCTTCTTGATTATTGATACTATTATATGTTTGTGAAAGTAATTGTTTACCTTTTAGATATAGAGTTTCTTCTATTTTTTTAATAAGTCTAGGGTTGGTTTCTATTTCTTTAGTAAAATTTGTTCTAGTAAATTCAGTTATTTTACTAATATTATCGATGATTTCTCCATATTTAGTGAAGACTTTTTGAGCGACATTCTTAGGTAATTTTTCTCCAAGACTGATAATCTTATCCCCCATTTCTTTACCTCCTTGCTCAATAGAAAGAAAAGTGCGGAAACCACTCTTACTAAATACAGACGCAAATGATTCTAGTCTTTTTACTGAACTAAAGTCTTGATATTTAATAAATTGTAATATTTGAAATTGTTCTGGAATAGATAAATCAGAAAATTTAATATTAAATTCATTTTGAATAAAATTCCTAATACTTGTTTTTTGTAAATAAGCAAAGTCGTTTATGTCGTCAGTCTTTGGTTTGTTAGTAATAAATAATTCATTTGAGATTGGTTCAATAAAATAATCTTCTAATTCATTAATATCTCTCATTGTTTGACGGACTGCATCCTTATTACCAGATTCTCTAGCTTTTTGACTTATCTCTAAAATTTCTTTAATTCTATCTGAATTTTTTTTATCAGCTAAATAAAGTTCATTATTACGGATCATTGCATATTTACCATTTATAATTTGAAATGGAGCATATTCAATATTAGGTTGAAAAGTTCTTTTTTCTAGTAATTGTTCTGATCTAATATTCAACAAATAACTACCTTTGTTTTCTTTTGTTTTTTCTTTTAATATATCTTCAAAAGAATTTACAGTTTCAGTATAAAAAGAATCTTCAGAGTCAGATTGTTCTATAAAGAATGTTATGTATTCAAGCAAAAAACCAGATCTAGAAATATTTTTATAATCAGAAAAATTTAAGTATTCTAAAAATACTTTAGTCATTTCTTCTCGTCTATACCAAAATTGAGTATTTAATTCGCCTAAAATTTTAGAAGTAATTAAAGGTGATACCCCGGGTTTTGTAATCACACTAACA
>DZBP01000093.1 GCA_022729915.1 Draconibacterium orientale
AAGCACCCGCTTAACTCAAATACGATTTTATTAATTGTAGTCATAAGGTTATAATTGTGTTGCAACACAATTATAACTTTATTTTTTTATTCTACAAATTTTTGTCGTACATATTGTAAATAATGGTTAAAAAAAAAGAAAACTAAATTTGAGTAATTAAATTCAAGAAAATTTATAAAAGAAAAGTAATATTTTATTATATGAATTAAGTAAAAAATTAATCCAGTTTTTTAGAATTAAAATAGCGGTTTAATATTATAATTTTATTAAATGGTTCATACTTAAAATCCCTTTTTTGCCAATAGAAAACTCAGCAGCTAAAACAGCTCCTAAAGCAAATCCCTTTCTATTTTTGGCTTCATGAATTAAGACAATTGAATCTTCTTCTGAATCATAAGCAATTATGTGAGTTCCAGGAACTTCACCTTCTCGTTTCGAAAAAATAGGAAGTTCTTCGTAATTGTCATAATTATCTAAACTCCATGACTTTAAAGCGTCGTTGTTTGCAATAATTTGTTCTGCAAACGAAACGGCTGTTCCACTTGGTTTGTCCAGTTTGTGAACATGATGAATTTCAGTTATTTGTGCAAAATATTGGGATTGATTGTTCATTAATTTAGCAAGTAACTCGTTCACTTTGAATGCAATATTAACTCCAACGCTAAAATTTGAAGCATAAAAAAAAGTTTTGTTTTGAGCAAGTACTATTTTTTCAAGCTCTGGCATTTTTTCGAGCCAGCCTGTTGTGCCCGAAACTACCGGCAAATCAGCCTCAAAACATTTCAAATAATTTTCAAAAGCCGTTTCCGGACGAGAAAATTCAATGGCTACATCGGCTTTCTTTAAATTTTCATGCGTAAACTCATCAATTGAATTAATATCAATTTTCAGAACAATTTCATGGTTTCTCTCAATGGCAATTTTTTCAATTTCTTTGCCCATTTTGCCATAACCTATCAACGCTATTTTCATAATTACTAAAATAAAATTTACTTACTACCTATTAATTATTTAGTATTCTAATTAAAAAAAATAAGGGAATAACTCATTAAAACTACTTATTATCAAGCAATTAGCTTTTCTTAATTTTTCGGTATTTTGATGTCCATGCGAAATTAGAATACAATCAATTTGCATGGCTTTTGCTACATCGGCATCGTGTAGCGTGTCGCCAATAAGCACGATATTTTGCTTTTTGGTATTTGTCTGTTTTAAATAATTCAGTCCGTTTTCAACTTTTCCGAATGCAAAATTGTTGTCTAAACCGATAATTTTGGAAATATAAGAGTCTATTTCAAAGTGTTTTAACTCATCTTCCAGTTGTTTTTGCTCTCTAGCCGAAAGCACAATCTGAATAATATTATGCTTTTGAAACAATTCCAAAAGTTGTTGGACTCCTTCGTGTAATTTTTGGTTTTTAATTTCAGAATTGTATGTATGAATAAATTCCATTCCAACAATCGAAAAATCTACTTCGTTGAAATCAAAACCAGCTTTTTCATAATAATATTTCACCGGAAAGTCAAATATACTTCTATATATTTCTTTGTTAATCAACTGTTTGTTGTATTTTTCTAAAACACAATTCATCGAACTAACGCATACATCTACATCATTGATGAGTGTTCCGTTCCAATCCCAAATAATGTGGTTGTATTTTTTCATAAAAAAAATAAAGTTTTTTGCAGTAAAAAATAGACTATAATTTTAATCGATTTCTACAAATCGAATAAAAATTTCTTAGGATTAGTGGTCGTAATTTGCTTAAAAATATCATCACCAACAAAAAGTTTAAAATTTGTACGCATATTTTTATATTTTCCTTCGGTTACCACCATAAAAAAATCAGACCCAAAAAGAGTTCTTTCGCGCAAAATTTTATTTTTCTTATACAATTCAATGAAAATGCTGAAAATAGAAGGGTCGCTTAGTGAATATGAAATATCGGAATATACATTTTTATATCGAAGCATTAAATCAATAATTCGTAACACTTTGTTATCTATATTGTTCTGTTTCAGCTTTAACCAATGCGATGAACCTCCAAAATGACCAAAATTGACTTTTAAGAGCGGAAAAGTTCTCAAAACCGTCTCCCATTTCGAAGGGCTATTAAAATAAGTGCCGTATTCGCTGGCACTATGAAACTTAACGGTTTCGGTGTGTTTAACCAACCTGTTTTTGTTATCGTAATCTAAAAAAATACTAGTAATTTTTTTGGCAGTAGTATGCACCGAGTCGCCGCCGCAATGCGTAACAACCGGAATTCCTTTTTCTTCGCAAATATCAAAAATATCCATTAAAATAGGATGCGAAGGAAGATAACCCAATGAAGGATAAACCTTTACACCAAAAAAATCATATTCATCGGAAAAAGCTTTCAAAAAAATTTCTTTTGCCTGCGGATTGTTTGGGTCAATGGCTATAAATGGAAGAATTTGTTTCGGATACTTCTTCATTATCAGCTTCATATCGTCCATTTGCTTTGAAAGCGGCGCTACATTTCCTTGCATTCCTTGCGACATATCCATCAACAAAGGGCAAAAAATAGTATTTGGCGAATGAATACTAACAAAATAATCGGCTATTTGCGGCGAAGTTTTACTTATAAAGTTCATAAAATAAGCGAAATAGCTCATTTTGTCCGTATCTGAAAACGGGTTAATCATATCTAAAAGTTTCTCGGTATTATCGAGAAATTTTTTTGAATGCAAAGGAAATCGAAGTTTCAGATATTTCTCTGGAATATACTCATTATTAAAGAAATGACAATGCGTGTCAAATTCTACATTATCAGAGCAGGCTAACTCGTATAATCCAGAATAAGCTCGTTTTGAAGGAGTTGCCTTTGCGATAGGAAATTGTTGTTTTAATTCTTTGTCCATTTATTTGAGCTATTTTTCGAGTTTCCGTTTGCGATAAAAAGTATTAAAATAAAAAAATAAACTATTTTTTTGCTGTTGCTAAAAATATCGGAAATTTTTTATTTTCTCTTTCAAGTGAAAAGATAGTTTCAACTTCTACTTCGCTAAAACCATTTTTTTCAAGTTTTGCTTTAAATTGTTGTTTATCAAAACCTAGATGTTTTATCGAATCATCGGGTTCGGAATGAAAGCTTCCATCTTCGGCTTCTAAATCGGCAATGGCAATTTTTCCGCCTTTTGATGTTGCGTTATAAATTTTAGCAAGCAAGTTATCAATATTTTCGATGTGGTGAAATGCCATACTTGAAACAAACAAATCGAAGTCATCTTGCTTAAATTCATCATAATCAGCATTGAACAAGCAAGTTTTTACATTAGTTAGTTCCGCTTTGTTAATTTTTTCTTCGAGCATTTTGAGCATTTGCGAAGAATTGTCAAAGCCATAAATTTCACCTACCAAAGGCAAAACTTGTATTAAAAGTAAGCCTGTACCTGTTCCAATATCGGCAACTTTCATTTGTGAATTAAGCTCAATTTTCTTTTCGATAGCCGAAAAAATTTGCTTAGCCAAGTACACTCTACGTAGATTTTCGTCCCAAATTTCGGCAATTTTATCAAATCCATTCATTTATTTTTTTTTCTCTAATTTTTTAATAATTTCTTTCAATTTTTCATTTTCTGAAACTAATTCTTTCAATTCTTTTATTTTCAAGTCATTTTGCAGTTCTATTTGCTTAGCTTGTTCTATCTTTTCTTTAAAAATTAGTTCATTGTCAAGCATTTCTTTATTTTTTTGAGCCAAAATCTTGGTTTGCTGTTGCAAAGCTTCTTGTGCAGCCATCAACTCTTCCATATTTTGTTTGAGTTCTTCTTCTCTGGATTCAACAATAGCACTTTTCTCCATCAACGCTTTTTCTTTGCCCATCGATTTTTCAAGTGCTTTTTTCAAAACGCTTTCGTTTTGTAAAATTTTAGCATTTTTGGCTTCAATGGCAGTTTTTTGTTTTTGAAGTTCTTCTTGAGTTGCCATAAGTTCTTCCATATTTTGCCTCAATTCTTCTTCGCTTGATTCTAAGCTGGTCGTTTTTTCAGCTATTAATCGTTCTTTTTCAATCGATTCGTCCAACGCTTTTTTCAAAATGGCTTCATTTCGAGCCAAACGAACATTATTGGCTTCAACAAGTGCATTTTTCTTTTCGAGCTCTTCGCGAATCGTATTCACTTCTTCTAAATTCTGAGAAAGTTCTTCGGTTTGTTCCAGTATTTTCTGATTATCTTCTACTGATTTGATTTCCATCAATTTGCGTTCAGTAACATTAGAAGCCAAAAGAATTACTTTAGAAACATTGTTGTAAATATCAAAAACAGGTGCAAAAGTAGCATAAAGCCAAGCATCATCTCCATTTTCTTTTACCATTCGCATCTCACTTTGGTAAATTTCGCTCAACAAAACCCTATCCCAATTTAATTTAAAATACGTAATGTCTTGTTTTGGAATAAAATCGAAAATAACTTTAGTTTCCAATTGAGTTTCGGTATAACCTACTGTATCTCTGAACATTCGGTTGTGATACATCAAAATACCACTTGGGCTAATTTCTACTTTAATGCTCGAAATATTGAGCGCTGCAATTTGTCCTTTGTAATCGAGATTTCTAATTTCTTCTTCGGTAACATCTATTCCTAAAAACAAAATTTTCTGCACTCCACCTTCCTTATCCCTTACAGCAGTGTAAGTTGCAATCATCCAAACCTCGTTATCACGCTTGGTAACGTGCTTAATCCTACCTTCAAAATGAGAACCTCCCATGGCTAAATTATCCCAAGTTTTCCTAAAACTAGGTAAATCGTTATTATCTATGAACGAAAAAATTTCGCGCCCTTCCACGTCCATATTTGAAGTATATTCGAGTTTGTGCAAAAATTTTGTGTTTGCATAAACCAAAACACCATCAATATTAAATTCGGCTCTAATCAAAGTATGATTCACCGAATCAGTAAATGAAGTAAGTGTTTCCTCTTGAAGTTTGGCTTCCTCTTGTATTTGCTTCATTACTTCCATATTTTGAAGCATTTCTTCCTCTTTTTTTGCAAGAGCAAGTCTCTGTTCTTGAGATTCTTTGAGAAGTTTAGCTGTTCTTACATTTGTTTTCACACCCGAGAGTGTAGCAGCAATGCTTTGTCCGGCTTTGTTCAAAAATTCAATTTGATGCTCTTCCATTTCAGTAAAGCTTGCAATTTCGATAACTCCAAAAACCTCAGTGCCAAGCATTAATGGAATCAAAATGATGTTTCGAGGTCTTGCACTGCCTAAGCCGGAAGTTATCAGAATGTAATCTTCCGGAACAAGTTTCATGTAAATTGGCTTTTTTTCCAGAATTACACGCCCTACCAATCCTTCGCCATATTCTATTCGTTTTTGTAAATATTTTCTTTTATCGAATGCAATCGAAGCGACTAACTCTATATAAATATCGTCTTTTTTGTCTTCATTCAACAAGAATAAACCTCCTTGATTGGCTTCTAAACTATTGACTATGTACTTAATCAGATTAAAAGAAAACAAACTAATGTCATTATTATCGGTTCGAAGAATTTCGCTAAATTCAGCTAATTTTTTTGTAAGCCAATTTTGCTTGGCTTCTTTTTCGTTTCTTTCTATATCGTTTTTAGATTTTTCTATCAAACTATTTTTAAAGTTTAGAAGCGCAGAACCTAATTTATCATTCTCATTTTTAGGAGAATAATTCGTTTGATAATTTTCAGCTATCAATTCATTTACAAATTGAGTTTTAAGTAAAATTTCGGTTTGCAAATTATGTAAATTATCAGCGATATTGCCTAATAAGTTTTCACAATCTAGATTAATTTTAACATTATAATCTCCTTTTGAAAGCTCTAAAGTTTTATCTGCCAGATATTTAATTGGTTTTATAATCGATATTTTACCAAAAAAAACTCCACCAAAAATAAGTATGAGATTAAAAATAAACAGAACCACAGTAAGAATAAAACTCTTGTTGTCTTCTTGGGCTTTCAAAAGAACAATTTCTTTGACCAATTTGTCAAACTCCGCAAATAAAGGGTCTGAGTTTGCTTCCACATAACTGACTGCATCGCTTGCTTTGTCGGAAAGTTCGGTAACAAAACTCGAAGCACTTGCACTTTGTTCAGTAGAATCGGAAAGCTCAACAACTGTTCTTTTTTGATATGTAATTAACTGAGCATCAAGTAAAACATTCAAATTTTGCCTGTAAGGTTCCCATTGCTCTCTTACTGAAAGTAAAATGTATTTCAGCTCGTTGGGCAAAGGCTCTAAAGGTTCCTTAAAATCAGAAACATAGCCACCTTTTTCAAAAGTTATTAAATTTTTATCTACTTCTTTTAAATACTCTTCGAGCTCAGCTTGTTTATTTTTGTTTGCTCTGGTAACAAGCTCTACTGTGTAAGCTATTTTTTGAGTAAGCATTCTATTTTTTCCAGCAATTACAATAGCTCTGGAATTATTATCCACGCTAAAAATGTAAAAATACAAGCTTATAAAATCGAAAATTAGAATAAATAAAATAATGGCATAAGGCAATGCCAATTTTGTAATTAATTTCCAGTTTCTTATGTTTTTCATTATAAATTTCTATATTAAAATTATAATAAGTATGTTTTTTTTAAAAAAAAATTATGATTTATTTCAAATTTACTAAACTTCCAAATGAATAAATTATTTTTCAGAAGGAATATCATCAGAAAGATATTTGAGCGGAAAAGCCATGTATCCTTCTTGTCCTTTAATAATTACATGCGCCCAATTTGCATCTATTTCAAGAACTTCTACGGCAGTTCCTTTATGATAAAGTCCTATTACATTTTTTTTATCAACAGATTTTGACGAACGCAAACGTAATTTTTTTGCAGTAATATACATTATTTTAGGTTCAACAGCTTCAACTGTTGGCTCTTCCTTTTCTTCTATTTTTTTATCATTTATTTGAGAAGCTATATAAAAACCTACAATAATTACGATAGCTAAAAAAATCCAAATGCCAATATTTGATTTTTTCTTTGTTAAATTATAAGGCTGAGGATTTTTATTAACTTCTTTGTTGTCAACAACTTGCTGTTTTTTTAATAAATTAGGTTGTGTTTTTTCTTGAAAAATGACATTAGCCGAATTTATATTTTCGGGCTTAAAAGTAGCCTCATTAAATTCAGCTTTGTCAGAAAATTTATCTTTATCAATTGCTATTTTCTCTAAATCTGCAATCACTTCTTGAGCTGAAAGATAACGATTTAAAGGCAATTCTTCGGTACAGCGCAAAATTAGTTTTTCGAGTTTTTTTGAAAAAGTTGCAACTTTTTGTATATTTTTACAATCGCCCGTAATCATTTCGGTCAAAATCAAGCCAAAAGAATATAAGTCTGAGCGTCCATCGACTTTCAAATCACGATTTTTTTGTTCAGGCGAAGCATATTTTGGTGTTCCAACTTTGTGAATACTATCGGCAAAATCGTCAGCTAAAGCCAATCCAAAATCGACAATTTTCACGTTGTCGCCTCTGAAAGTAACCATCACATTTTCAGGCTTCAAATCGCGATGAAAAATTTGTTTTTTGTGAACATAATCAAGTGCCGAAAGTATTTCAAGAGCAATTTTTTTAACCAATTTGTGGCTTTGAATTCCAAATTTTCCAATCAAAACATTCAAATCTCTGCCATCAACATACTCCATATAATAGAAAGGTCCGTTGGCATCTTCACCACTGTCAAAAGCACGCACTATGTTTGGGTGTTCGAGAGCAATAGCATTGTGAAACTCTTTGAATAACAAATCGATATAAACTTTTTTATCTTTATCGGCAGGCTTCAAACGCTTAATGACTACTTTGCGCATGTGCCTAATTCCAACGTAGATTTCACTCATATTTCCCTGATTAGAAAGTAATTGTTCATTACTAAAAAACAATTCGTTTTCAGAAAAAATACTTTTATCGGAAAGTAATTCCGACTTTTTAGTTTCGCTAGAATTATTTAAAGTAGAATCGTTTTGGGCTTTTTCATTTTCATCGAGGTAATAGAAACCTGATTTATCATCAATTAGCTCGTTTTCAGTATTTTCGTCTTCCGCAGAATAAAACCCCGAAAGTTCAAGATTTTCTGCTTGTTTAAATTTAGCTAAAGCATTAGCAATGAGCACATCAAGCTGGTCAATAGAAATAGCTTCATCGCTTGCTTTTTCTTTGAGCAAAGCGTATTCATTGGTCGAAATAATGCCATCAGCAGCAAATTCGGCTATTAAAGATTTAAGCTTTTCCGAAGCCATTTTGTATCAAAATTTATTTGTTTTCTTTTAATCGTTGAATTTCTTGTTTCAGTTTTTGTTCCTTACGCTCAGAACGTTGTACCAGTTTATCTATAGTTCTGCTTTGACTTTCTCTCTCTTTTGCTACCTGTTCCATAGCATCTTTCAATTCGCGTTCTTTAATTTTTTCAGTAGTAATGTTGTGAGCAATTTTAAGCACTTTCATTGGTATTCCACGTTCGTCGAGAATAGGAGTATAAGTTTCAGCAAGCCAAGTTTCTGCATTGTTAATGATAAAACGTTGCACGGTTTTAATTACTTCGCCTTTTCGCAATTTTTCCCACATTACACGCGATTCTTGTATCTGAATATCAGAATACTGCACAAAAGAAGATTGAGGCTTGCCAATAATTTCATGCTTCAATTTTCCAAACAATTTTGTTACAAAATCATTAACAAAAATAATATTTCCTTCTAAATCGTATTCAATCAAAAAAGTTGAAGTATTTAATGCATTGAATACACCTTCCATTTCTAATTCTTTTTGCTTGAGTTCGGTAATTTTTTTGGAAAACTGAATGTTCAAATTTTCAATTTCGCGCGACTGGTAGCTTTCTTTTTTCGACATTTCTTCTTGAGTAGCTTTCAATTCCTCCATATTTTGTCGCATTTCTTCTTCTTGAGCAGCCATCTGCTCAGCTTGAAATTTTGTTTCTTCGAGCAATTCTTGAGTTTGTCGATTAATGCGAGTTATTGAAATGCTTGAAGCAATGCTTTTTGCAACTTCTTCGGCAAATTTAATTTTGTATTCTTCAAATTCGACAAGCGCAGCTAATTCTATAATTCCCAATATGTTATCATCTTGCAACAAAGGAATTATAAGCAAACAACGCGGCATAGCACTGCCTAAACCCGAAGTTAATTCTACATACGCTTCTGGGATATCGGTTAAGTAAATTGGTGTTTTTTCAATAGCAGCCATTCCAATTAAACCTTCACCAATGTAAATTTCCTTTTGGTGGTAACGCCTCCGGTCGTATGCATAAGAAGCCAACAGCTCAAATTTGGGTTTTGAATTATTTTTGTCGCTTAAAATAAATAAACCTCCTTGATTTGCACCCAAAATTTCTATCAATTCTTTCAAAACTGCATCGGCAAGCCTGTTCAAATCAGAATGTTCGCGTATAATTTTATTAAAATTGGCAAATCCCTCAGCAGTCCATGTTCGTATTTTGTCGTCTATAATTCGTTGTTGTTCAAATTCTTGATTTTCCAAAACACTTTTATACATTTTCATAATGGAATCTGCCAAAGCATCATTTGTATTAAAATAATCAACGTTAATATTATTTAAATCTTTTAATCGAATTGCATCAATTAGCTCATTAATACGCTGTTTGTACAAAGCCATGTCATTAATTTCATTTGCTATTTCAAATATTTCATCAGTTCTATTAAACTCTAATTCTTCAAATTTTCGCCCTAACCGTATATCTTCAATTTTATTTTTTACCATAAGTAGGGGAATACTTACCGAATCGCGCATAAAAATATATAAAAACGCAATTGCTATGAATAAGAATAAAAAACCCATTGCTATAATGAAAAAAACCATTCGATACATCAATGCAGAATGTTTTGAATTATCTACTTGATGCACAACATAAGCAACTACCTCATTATTAAAATCATACAAAGGATAAGCGTATTGATATATATTATTTCTTTTTTCAAATATTTCTCCATTTTCGGCGGCATCAGCAAAAAGTTCACGCGTAACTAGCTCAGTATTAAAAAGATTGGAGCTAGCATCATTAAACATAAATGAGCCTACTCTATGCAAAAGTGTATCGCGATTATACTCAGAATATTCTCTGATTTCCAAATAAACAGCAATCGATTCGTTTTCGGGCATAACAAATTTTTCAAAAATATCCAAAAACGGAAATGAAACGTCAACAGCCCCTAAATATCTAAGGTTTTCGTCAAAAATAGGTGAAATACCTCTTAAAAGCAAACCCGGTCGCCCAAGTTCAATGCCAGCAAGTCCAGTCTGATACTTATTTACGTGAACAATGCTTTTTCTAAATTGAGAAGTATTATCTCCTCTTTCGTCAGACCAACTTCGAGCAAAAGATTTGTTGGGAGGTAAATGATAATGAATCTTTATATTTAATTTGCTATTGGTTTTGAGGGTTTTGCTTAAAATATCAATATTTTTTTTAAGATTTAACGACGATTGGTCAAAATCTAATGTACTGTAATACAAGCCATAAGATTCTTTTACAAAAGGCATTTGTCCACAAATAGTTGCACTATAAAGAGCGTATTGTGTAATATTGTCAATCTCTTCATCAAACTTTAACTTTCTGGTTTTCACTATTTCTTGCACCTCAGATTTGTAACTTTTTGACAAATATGAGCTGCTTATAAGCGACAAACTTATAACCAACAAAATAATTATCACAGAAATAAGAAGCAAGATGCGTGTACCAATGCCTATATTTTTCATAAGTTAATATATTGTATTCTAATATTTTATCTTAACAATTGCTGTTTTTTTAAATTTTAAAAAGTTTGTAAAATAAACCAACAAACAAAACTTCAATTTTGATTTAATTTTCAGAAAATTAAGCAAAACTAAGTTAAAAACTGCGTTGAAATGCCTGATTTATAGGCACAAACTTTAAATCTACCCCTACAAACCAATTAGTAAAAATAATTTTATTTTTTAGAATTTCAAACAAAAAAATGAAAATTTATTGGTTTATACGATAAAAATATTTTAATAAATTAATTATCAAATATTTAACAATAAAAAATATTTCTAAAATCTAACTTTAGTAAATAAACAAACTTTGTTTCTAGAATTAAAAAATTTCTGTTTTTTTAAGAAATTTGTATCACAAAAAAAACAAAAAAGTTTATTACCTTTGTGCCCTCAAAAACACAATTAGGAATTATAATTTTATACGTTATAATTCGTAATTTAACAAAAATATATGAGTTTTATAGAAGAAATAGACCGCAGGCGAACGTTTGCCATAGTAAGTCACCCCGATGCCGGAAAAACAACTTTGACCGAAAAACTTTTGCTTTTCGGAGGTGCGATTAGAGTTGCAGGTGCAGTAAAATCGAACAAAATAAAGAAAACCGCTACTTCCGACTTTATGGAAATAGAGCGACAAAGAGGTATTTCTGTTGCCACATCAGTAATGGGTTTTGATTACGAAGGCGTCAAAATCAACATCTTAGATACTCCCGGGCACCAAGACTTTGCCGAAGATACTTTCCGCACATTAACAGCAGCCGACAGTGTAATTGTTGTAATAGACGTAGCCAAAGGGGTTGAAATTCAGACAGAAAAACTGGTAAAAGTATGCAGAATGCGCAAAACACCGGTTATGGTTTTCATTAATAAACTCGACCGTGAAGGAAAAGACCCATTTGAATTGCTCGACGAAATTGAAGAAAAGCTCGAAATAAAAGTGCGCCCACTTTCATGGAATATTGGAATGGGAAAAGAGCTAAAAGGTATCTATAATATTTATAATCAAACTCTTAACCTATTTTCGGGCAAAGACAAACAAATTGCCGAAGAACCGGAAAAAATAGACAATATAAATACTCCCGATTTCGACGAAAAAATAGGCGAAAAATACGCCAATACGTTGCGCGAAGAACTCGAAATTATTGAAGGAGTTTATCCCGATTTTAGCATTGAAGCCTACCAAAATGCAGAAGTTTCGCCTGTATTTTTTGGAAGTGCACTTTACAATTTTGGTATAAAAGAAATTTTGGAATCGTTCATTCGGATAGCTCCCAAGCCACAAAATCGCCATAGTTCTACACGTTTAGTTAGTCCTTATGAAGAAAAGTTTTCTGGTTTTGTGTTTAAAATCCATGCCAATATGGATCCCAACCATCGCAACCGCATAGCGTTTGTAAAAGTGGTTTCGGGTGTTTTCAAACGCAACACCAATTACTATCATGTTCAAAACCAAAAATGGCAAAAGTTCTCAAACCCAACGGCTTTCATGGCTTCAAAGCAATCAATCATTGAAGAAGCTTTTCCGGGCGACATTGTGGGTTTGAACGATGCTGGCAATTTTAAAATTGGAGATACTCTCACCGAAGGCGAGCAAATGGCTTACAAAGGTTTACCAAGCTTTTCTCCCGAAATGTTTCGGTATGTAGAAAATGGCGACCCGCTTAGGTCTAAGCAGTTAGCCAAAGGAATCGACCAGCTTTTAGATGAAGGAGTGGCTCAGCTTTTCACAAAACTTTCAAACGGCAGAAAAATCATTGGAACTGTGGGAGCACTTCAATATGAGGTAATTGAGTATCGTTTAGAGCATGAATACAATGCCAAAGTACGCTTTGAACCGCTTACACTTTACAAAGCAGCTTGGGTTAGTGGTAGCCGCGAAAAATTGGACGACCTTAGAAAACGCAAGCATCAGTATATGGCTGAAGATAAGCATGGTAGAAATGTTTTCTTAGCAGAATCATTTTATGCTTTGCAATTGGCACAAGACAATTATCCCGATTTGAGATTTCACTTTACTTCGGAATATAATGATTAATTCC
>DZBP01000296.1 GCA_022729915.1 Draconibacterium orientale
CAATGTTCTTTTTCAAACTTTCGATTGAACGAGCCGCAAAGAAAGCTCAAGAAATTGAGCGCATCGAAAGCCACAGTTTTCAATACCAGAATTGTGAGCAATACGCATTGGTAGCAGCTAAAGAGGGTTGGTTTCCGTGTTACAATTGCGGCACTTCTGATAGTATTTATTTGTATAAAGATGAGGTTTGGAAATACGGAAAAACTTGTTTTGGTGAGCAAGGAAGGTATCCAAATGGTTTGCCATTTATGAATTTAAGATACATTCAAGAATTTGTAGGAAATGAAAAGGAATGTTTACTGATGGAAAAGGAGAAAATTTACAATTATCCTAATTTGCCCGAAAGCTTGAAAAGAAAACTTTTTTTAATACGCCCGGCAGGTAATAAAATTGATAGATAAAATGAAATTTACGACAGCAAGCACAAAAGAAGTTTTTCACAAATTAGATGTTTATGAAGAACTAGATAAATTGATGGCTAACATCAAATTAGAAGAATTTGTACAATCTATTAATGACATAGGTGTTGTTTTTCAATGTTTTCCGCTGAATAATCCACGCAAAGTATTAGAATACAAATCCATCCGCCGTAAAACCAAGACTCTCGAACTCTATTTAGTTTTAGATTACGAGCGCATTATGCAAGGCACTGATGAGGAAAACCTCCAACATTTTAAAGAGGTTTTTGTAAAGGGCTGCGAAGCTTTTTTAAAACCAATGAAGGGGTTTAGGTGGGAGGAATTTGAAGTGAAACTAAAACAAATACTATAAAAAAAAGTGCCGAAAGGCACTTTTTTTGTTTTTTTTGCAACGAACGAAAAATAATAGCCGACGTGCTGGCTTTCAGCATTTTAAAAGCTCTTTCGTATCAACAGGCACGAAAGTTTGTAAACTGCACAAATGTATCAAATTACAGAAAGCCAGCATGGTAGCTAAATTGTATCATATCTTTGTACCCTAAATATACTTATAAAAAACTATGTTAATAATTATATAAGGGTGCATTTTTGTTGATAACACTTGTAATATATTGATTTATAATTTATTGGCATTTGAAAAATTGTTCTTAAAATGTTCATGTTAGGCACATTTTTTAATCAAATAAGCTTTTCTTATATTCTTTATTTATTAAGTATTTTTTATTTTGTTTTACAATAAATCCACCTTGCTCTAATTTATTAAATATATTTCTTATTTTACGCTTAAAATTATCAAATGATTTTATATCAAGTATTTTTTGATACTGTTTAAGATATAAAATATTACCCACTTGTGATGCTGAGACTGATTTGACTTTACTATAAGTATTTATTTTGTAAATTATTTTTAAACATTCTTTATAATCGTTACTAAGAGAAGTATAAGAATTTCCAAAAACTGTTGCCAATTCAGAATTATAGTTTTGTTTTGTCAATTCTCTGTTTAGAATAAATATCGGATGAATTGCACTACTTAATGGATGCTTGTAAATTAATTTCGATTTTTCTAATGACTTTATTGCATCAAAATGGTTATTATCAGGTGTTAATAATATGGTATAACGATAATTTTCATTTTCTTTTTCTGATTTATAGAGATATGCAATGATGTGTTTTTGCGCGTCGGTTAATTGTTCGCCTTCCGTAAGATTTTCGATAAAACCCGAAAACATTGATAGCAGACTTTCAATGGAATCATCTAACAATTTACCACTTGGAATTACTAATGAAATATCATTTTCCGCACGAAATTTATAATAAGGTAAATCAATTTTATCGTTTAAGCATTCATTAACAAGAGTAGCCATTCCGATGCCTTTTCCTTCGTATTTATTAAAAACTTTCAAAACATCAGCAAGTTTTGGGTTTACAGGCTTTTGGTTTGGAATTATTCTTCGTAACGGAATTTCATGTTCTATTCCTTCTATCAATAATGACTTTTTAAATCCACCCGGATTTCTTATTTCAATATGCTTTTGTGGAACAATATCAATGTTTATAAACCTGTCAATTGTATAATCTCTGTGAGCAAGCGAATTGTTAATACATTCTCTAATTAAATCTTCAGGGTATTCCGGTATTGCCGTTCCGCCGTTTTGAGAGGTTATTGATACTTGTATATTGCTGTAAATGAAATTAAAACTCAAATCTAAAAGTTGTAAAATATTGTCTTTGAAAATTTGTTTGTTTTGTGCTATTTTTATTGGATTATTCACAAAACAATCTACCTCGCAACGTGTTCCTAAATAATCTTCAGGGTGTTCACCACAAACCAACATTCCAAGTATGGTGGGTTGAAGTTCTTTTGTAATGAAAATTTTTCTTAGTAAAAATGATTTCGCACTTTCAACGTCCGATTTTGCACTTTCAATTTTCCTTTTAATATTTATCAGGTAAATATAATCATTTAATTTATCGACTGAAAGGTCATTAATATTTGAGTTAATTACAGGATGTAATTCCTTTGCATATTGAATTTCTTGTTTATATTCTTCATGTGCAAGAATTTTATTTTGGTCAATCGGGTGGTCGCCAGTTAGTTTTCGTTCGTAAGCAATTCCATTAACAAAAGCATATTTCTTATCATGCGGGAGTCGGTCAACATAAATTAATAATACATTTCCTTTTAAAAAATCACGAATTTCAAATTTTAAATATTCTGAAATATCAATCGGATTATTATTTATGTCATGTACGGTTTCCTTTTCAAGAATTTTAATACTTTCTTCAAAATCACTTTTATAACCTTTAAAAATATATTTTTTATTTCTGACATCTTCTCTAATACCTATCAATAAAAAACCATCGTTGGTATTTAAAAACGAACATATCGTTTCTTTTATAGATGAGTATTCTTTATCTTTTGGATTTGCAGGTTGATTTTTTAATTCAAAAGTATCTGTTTCAAGACTTTCATAATTATCATTTGTTATGCAATTTTCTAATTTTTGAATTATTTTTTCAACTAATTTCATATATTATAATTTTTTGCAATCATTAAATTTTAAAAATACAAAATTAAAAATATTATAATAATAGTATCAAATTGATTAGTTTTTATTGTACCACCGGGTAGCTTACGCCCCCTAAGAACCGTACCCAGCAAGTTTCCCCACATAA
>DZBP01000297.1 GCA_022729915.1 Draconibacterium orientale
ATTTAACAATTTAACAATTTAACAATTTAACAATTTTGAAAGTGAAATAAAATTTTATTTAGTTTATATTTAATTGATTAGGTGTTTGTTTTTTTAGAAAAAGCCCAACAAAAAAGTTTTTTTTGTTGGGCTTTTTAATTTTAAACCCTAAAAAAATCTGTTCTAAAACATATTTAACATTAAAGTTACTTATGTATCATTTTTTTTTATATATTTGAGAGCTTCAAAATTGAAAAAAATCAAATCGAATTAGATTTTGAAATTTCTTTTTTTTGAAACAGAAAGCATAAAATTCAAAATAAGAAAACAGCCTGCATACTTAGAATTAAATCATATTCAGGTTTTTACAATTGGCAGTGAGATAATCTTACCTTATAGCATTGCAATTTGAAGTTCACAAATTTTATCGAATTTTGGAACATTTAAAACTTAAAGTAATTATTTTTTTGTATCAAAAGGTGATGTTTTATAAATAAAAAGCAATACATTGTGGTTCTTTTCTTAACAGAACCATAACAAACAAAAAAACTAAACAATATTATGAAAGTTTACAACACGAATGAAATCCGGAATATCGCATTGCTCGGTAACGCTGGTTCCGGCAAAACCACTCTGGCCGAAGCAATGCTTTTTGAAGGCGGCTTAATTAAAAGACGCGGCGATGTAACAAGTAAAAATACCGTTTCTGACTATCATGAAATAGAGCATGAGCAAGAAGGTTCTGTATTTTCAACTGTTCTTTACACAGAGTGGTTAGGAAAAAAATTAAATGTACTTGATACACCCGGATTAGATGACTTTGTGGGTGGTGTGGTTTCGTCGCTTTACGTTACCGATACCGCTTTGATTTTGCTCAACGCCCAAAACGGTGTTGAAGTGGGTGCTGAACTTAGTTTCAGACAAACCAAAAGAATGAAAAAACCTGTTGTGTTTGTAGTAAATCATCTCGACAGAGAAACTTCAAACTTTGAGAAAACAGTAGATGAAGCCAGACAACAATTTGGCAACAAAGTTACCATAGTGCAGTATCCCGTAAATGTAGGTATAAACTACAACTGCTTGGTAGATGTACTTTTGATGAAAATGTACAAATGGAAGCTCGAAGGCGGCGAGCCCGAAATTAGCGAAGTGCCTGAAAGCGAATTGGAAAAAGCACAAGAATTGCAAGGTCTTTTGATTGAAGCCGCCGCTGAGAACGACGATGGATTGATGGAAGTTTTCTTTGAAAAAGGAACTCTTTCGGAAGACGAAATGCGTTGCGGTATAAGAAAAGGCTTGATTACTAGAGGCATGTTCCCTGTATTTTGTGTAAACGCCAAAGCCGATATGGGTGTGCGCCGTTTGATGCAATTTTTGGGCAACGTAGCTCCTTCGCCTGATATGATGCCTGCGCCAGTAAATGAAAATGGCGACAAAATTAAATGCGATGTAAATGCGCCTACTTCGTTGTTTGTATTCAAAAGCGCAGTAGAACCGCACTTGGGCGAAATTCTTTATTTCAAAGTAATGCAAGGTGAAATAGAAGAAGGTGCCGATTTAATCAACACCAACAAAAGAGGAAAAGAACGTTTTGCTCAGCTTTTCTCTGTTGCCGGAAAAACTAGAACTAAAGTTACTAAATTAGTTGCCGGAGATATTGGTGCTAGCGTAAAATTGAAAGAATCAAAAACAAATCATACAATCAACGATAAATCATTAGATTGGGTATTTCCGGCTATGGAATTTCCTGCTCCTAAATTCCAAATTGCAATTAAAGCAGTGAACGAATCGGACGAAGAAAAACTGGGTGAAGCCTTGAACCGTATTCACGAAGAAAACCCTACCCTTATTGTTGAATATTCAAAAGAACTAAAACAAACTATTTTATATGGTCAAGGCGAATTTCATTTGAATTCGGTTAAATGGCTGATAAATAATGTTTACAAAATTGATATTGAATTTATTAAACCTAAAATTCCGTATCGCGAAACCATTACCAAAATTGCAATGGCTGACTACCGACACAAAAAACAATCGGGCGGTGCCGGACAATTTGGTGAAGTTCACTTGTTTATAGAGCCTTTTATTGAAGGAACTCCTATGCTTTCTACTTTCAAAAAAGATGGCAAAGAACAAAAACTTCAAGTGCGTGAAACAGAAGAAAAGATAATGCCTTGGGGCGGTAAGTTGGTTTACAACAACTGTATAGTAGGTGGTGTGGTAGATGCTCGTTTTATGCCCGCTATCTTAAAAGGTATTATGGAAAAGATGGAAGAAGGTCCGCTTACAGGTAGTTACGCTCGCGACATTCGTGTGTATGTATATGACGGTAAAATGCACGATGTGGACTCGAACGAAATTTCTTTCAAAATAGCCGGTTCTAAAGCATTCTCTAAAGCCTTTAAAGAAGCAGGTCCTAAAATATTAGAGCCTATTTACGATGTGCAAGTACTTGTACCTTCCGATAAATTGGGCGATGTAATGAGCGACTTGCAAGGACGCCGTGCTGTAATTCAAGGTATGGAAAACGAAGGCGGCTACGAACGCTTAAAAGTGAAAGTACCTATTGCCGAAATGTTTAAATATTCTACTTCTTTGAGTTCCATTACAAGCGGTAGAGCTACTTTCCAAATGGCTTTTGCTGAGTACCAACAAGTTCCGGGCGATGTTCAATTAGAATTGCTCAAAGCTTATGCGGCTGAAAACCAAGATGAATAGTTTATTAACGATTAGTTGTTAATGTTTTAACAATTAATGGTATGTATTGAATAAAAAAGCCAACGCTTAATTGCGTTGGCTTTTTGGTTTTATGAATCTGTTTTGAGAATATTCTCTTGCTACACGCTCTTTGTAAGTTACTACACTAGTTTTGAAGGTTACTACACTGCCTTTGAAGGTTACTATTGTCTTTTCCTAAAAAAGCTTGGTGAATTTGACTTAAATTAACGTTAAAAACGGAAGGTATTTTTTCTTTTCACTGCAAAGATAAAAACCTTTTTTAAAATTACTAAATTTTGAGGTATTTTTTATCCTATTACTGGTTTTTAAAATTATTATTATTTTACCACTAAAACAAACTTTTTATTTTTTCTTATTACTGATTATTGA
>DZBP01000009.1 GCA_022729915.1 Draconibacterium orientale
TTTTGTTGTTTTATTGCGATTTTTTTATTTAATATTTTTGTCCAAAGTCTAATATTTAAAGGCTCGCTAAAAAATTATTCAAATTAGAATCTGAAGCAACATTTAATTTCTTTCGCAAGCGACTGCGAGCTGTTTTAACGCTATCTACCTGAATTGAAAGTATTTTGGCAATTTCTTTGGAGCTTAAATTCAACCGAAGCAAAATGCTTAATTTTTGTTCTGTTGGCGAAATGTCGCTGCAAATTTCGAGCAATTTTTTTGAAAATTGTGGATGAACTTTTTCAAAGCGTAATTTGAAATCGTCCCAAATGCTTATATCAACTTTCGATTTTAATTTTATAACAGCTTCATTAAAAAGTGCTTTTATTTTGTTGCTACTCAACCCATTAAAACTGTCTTTTAATTCATCTACTATTTTAATTATTTCGGTATTTTGTTTAGCCATAAAAAGCGTATTGCTAGCAAGCTCTCTATCTTTAAATTCAATGGTTTCGTTTAGTAAGCGGTTTATTTCTTGCTCATTTCTAAGCTTTTCTCTGTAAATGTCTATGAATTGTAACATTGACCTTACTCTTGCATTAAATTCAATTCTATCTACTGGTTTGCGCATAAAATCGATAGCTCCAGTTTCTAGCGCCTCTTTTAAGTGCATAGAACTGGTCATCATTCCTGTAATGATAATTATTGCTATGTCGCTGGTTTCTTTATTGTTACGCAAGCTTTTTATAACATCAATTCCTGAAATATCTGGCATTTCCCAATCTAGTAAAATTAAATCGGGTTTTTTCTTTTTAATAATTTCGAGCGCCATTTTGCCACTATTGGCTTGCAAAATCTCATAATTCTGATTGGCTTCTATTAAAAATTCAATATGAATTTTCAAATTGAAAATCTCATCATCAACTACTAAAATTATATTATTTTTCATCGAATCTAAAATATTATTTATATTTGAATATTCGTTTGTTTTTTACATAGATAAATTTTTTCGGTAGTATCAAGTCTAAAATAATCAGATTTTTCTAATCCTATTTCAGTAACCAAATCTATTGTTTCTACATTAAAACCTCCTTTTTCGAGCCGCTCGGCAAAGTCTAAACCATGAAGCCTCAAATGGTCGTATTGTCCAAAATGCTTTTCTCTTTCTGAGGCTGTAACGATTGTGTTGTCTTCGTAAGTAGTTGATTTATTTATGTCTAAAGGAACTTGCATAATCGCCCATCCTCCATTTTTTAGAATTCTAAAAACTTCGGTAATCGCTTTATGCTCGTCAGGAATGTGTTCAAGCACATGATTTGCAAAAACCACATCAAATTCATTTTCTTTGAAAGGAATATTTTGGATATCTAGTTTTACATCGGCAATTGGTGATACCAAATCAGCTGTAATGTACTCTAAATTAGACATATTCTTAAATTTCTTCAAAAATGGCTGCTCGGGTGCAATGTGCAAGAGTTTTATTTTTCGTTCAAAAAAGTCTGTTTTTTCTTTCAAAAAAAGCCAAAGCAATCGATGTCTTTCGAGGGATAAACAACTAGGACACAGTCTGTTATCAATTCCTTTGTTTCCATAGGGCAACATTTTTCTAAATTCATTTTGGCAAACCGGACATTTGTATTTTTTACCTTTATAAAATATACTTACTAATTTGCTAAATAAAAAGCTGAATTTAATTAAAATGGGTCGGGGTATTTTTCTTACCAAAAATGTTATTATTTTTTGCATTTTTTTAACTTACTTTGTTGTTCCAATTTTGTATATTTAAGAAAAGTTTCGTGTGCTGATATTATGCTTATTACAAAGCCATAATATCCATCGAGTAATCCAGCTTTAAAGAAATAATTCCGCAAGAATTTCCAAAATGGCTTAAGTAAAATTTGGATTATGCTTGTTTTTTTTCCTTTCTCAAAAAGCATTTTTGCACTCAAATTACTAAATTTGTTGGATTGTAAAACGTGTTCTTCAATTGTATAATATGAATAATGTAACAAATTCCCATACAGTAATTTAACGGGAGTACTACTTTCAAAAATAAGAGTTTCGTGTATTTCGCCTTGCCAAAGTGCAGTCTTGTTTTTCCATAGCCTTAATTTTGTATCGGGATACCAGCCTCCGTGCTTTATCCATTTGCCACAATAATTATTTAACCTATGCATTTCAAAAGCATTATTTGAAAAATCATTACCTTTCAGATTTTTAATAGAAATTATTAATTCCTCAGAAAGTGCTTCGTCGGCATCTATCGAAAAAATATAATCGTAAAGTGCGAAAGAGTTTGCATAATTTTTTTGTAATGAGTAATTTACAAATTTATTTTCATAAAATCGGCAAGAGAACTTATTGCATATTTCTTTTGTTTTATCTGTCGAAAAAGAATCTACTACAATTATCTCATCGGCTACTTCTTTTATTGATTTTAAGCATCGCTCAATATTTTTTTCTTCATTAAAAGTAATAATTATAAAGGATATTTTCATTTTAGACGTATTTTAATTAGATAAAAATAGTTTTATTTTATCAAAAAACAATTTTTTTTTCAGACGAAAGTTCATTTCAGGGTTTTTTAATTCACCGTCAAAAGGTTTTCCCATTCGAAGGTAATATTTATAAAAGGTTGAACTAGTTATTCCCCATTTTTTTAAAAATTGCTTGCGTCCATTGTTCTTTACTACTTTTTTTGTCGATTTCGACATAAAGTGATATACTCTACTTTTTCCAATTATTTTGAAATAGCGAACACCTAACTGCCACATCTTCATTGAAATATCTGGATCAGAATACATTCCGGGTGAGAATTCAATGCTAAACCCACCAATTAAGTTCCACATTTTGCGATGCATTACAGAAGGTGGCCAAGAACTTCCATTTTTATCATGAATTTCAATTTTTTCAAATTTTTCGAGAAACTCTTTTTCGTTAAAAGTTTCAGGTGAACGACCAAAATCATAAGGAGCTGAAACTGATTTATTTCCAGTTGCAACAGGTTCTATCAATGACGCAGATAAATAAAAATAGGGTGTGGAAATAGTATCAATTTCATCTTTTATATGTTTATCCCAATCGGGGCAAACATACATATCATCGTACATGTAAACCACATAATCTGTTTCGGCAAGTGAAAAAGCCGCATTTACAGCTGCGCAAATACCTACATTTTGAGATGATAATGTGTGTTTAATTCCCTTATTTTCAAGCCATTGTTTGGTGTTGTCAGCATTTTCATTTACATGTACAATGATTTCATGTTCGTATTTTGAGTTTTTCTCAATGGAACGAATACAAAATTGCAATAATTCCAAGTTGTTCCACGTAGGAATTAGGATTGAAAATACCGGTTTTTTTAATTGTTTGTATGTGAAGAATTTAATCATAAATACTTTCAATCATTTCTAGTTTAAACTTGTAAATCTCTTTTTCTAAATTTGGAATAAATATTATAAAAAAATACATTAAAATTAAAATATTTATATGAATTAATATAAAATATACTACTTATTTTGCATGACATATTTTTTGCAAAGTTAATTTAATTTCGAGTAAAACCAAAATATATTTTTTTTCAATTAGCGTAAATAAATTCTTCTTTATCACTATTTATAAACAAAAAAGCAAAGAAAAATGAGAAAAAAACAACACCATGCTGCCTCATTAACATTGACTCAAACAGAAAATTTATGGAAGTAATAATTAGAAATGCGATTCCTATTAAGTTTTTTTCTTTAAGAGAATATAAAAAACTAATAAAGAAAATTGCAAAAATACTTATAAAACCCAAAATGCCTAAGCTTGAAAATGCCATTAAAAACTGATTATGAGCACCAAATTTACTATGTACTCCAGCATCAAAATGAGTAATTTTATATTTATTTACAATTTCAAAACTATAATCACCTATTCCTGTTCCCCAAAAGAAATTTTCTTCAATTAATTCAAAATGAGATTGCCAAATTAATATGCGAACATCGGTTTTTTCGTCATTTTCACTTTTTTTTATATTTATTTTTCTTTCGCTTAGTAGTGTTTGCACTCGCTTGCTATTGAATATAAAAAAAGAGAGTGATATAAAAATTACCGTGCCAATAACACTAAATTTAATTTTTTTTGTTTTTACAATTAGATAGATTAAAGATAAAAAGGAAATGAAAAATAATGCTAAAAAACCAGCTTTTGACGAATATAAATAAATAATTGTTAAATATATAAAAATAAGTAATAGCCATTTTTTGCTTTCGTTGTGTTTGAAAACTATTAATAAAATACTTACTATGGAAAAAAGTGAAAAAAGTGAGGCGTAGCTTGGGTGGATAAAGTGAGAAAGTTCGGTGTAAAAATAAAATGATAATATACTTTCGCAATGTATGCAATTGATTGGAAATGGTTCTTTAATGATATATGCCCGATAAGTAGCTATGGCAATTTGAATGGAAAATGAAAATAAAGTTCCTAAAATATGTGATTTTAGAATATTTATTTGGTGTTTTTTTTTTAATGTAGGTGATAAAATAGTAATAATAGGAAAAATAATTATAGACAAAATAGTTTCTAATTCTTTTAACCCATTTAATACATTTGAACTCCACAAAAGGCTTAGTGCTGAATATAAAAAATAGGAAATAATGGTAAAAAATAGAATTTTATGATTGTTCTTTTTATAATTAATGCTTGAAAAGTTAAAAAGACTAAAAAAAAATAAAAGCAAAATTAAAGGAGGCATAATTTGCCGATAAGATGAAATAAAAAACGCAATGAGAAGTAGTAAAAAGTAATTTATTTGGTATTTTTTAATAAAATATTGAATATTTGATATACTTGTATTCATGTTTTTTGTTGCTTGTAAGTTTTTGGGTTAAATAAATTTGTGAAATAGTGCCAAAAAAAAACTCGGAATTATCTATAAATTTAATATAACTCTTTGTTTTAGAGATAATTAAGAGTTTTCTTTCAAATGCTAAATAATTGAAATACCATTTATTTAGACTACAAAATTAAAAAAGAAATTCATTTTATTATTTCTTTTTAAAAAGTTTTTATTTTTGTGGATATTTTTTTAAAAAAAAGCTATGCAAAAAACAGGTTATCTATTTTTCCGTTTTTTTATTTTTTTCTTTAAAATTATGCCCTTTTGGGCATTGTATCTATTTTCTGATTTTATGTATTTTTTCTTATATAAAGTTGTTAAATATCGAGTGAAAATTGTAAGGGAAAATTTAAATAGAGTTTTTCGAAATAAAAGCGATAAGGAGAGGCATGAAATAGAGCGTAAGTTTTATGAAAATTTGGCTATGATAACTGTGGAAAGTCTAAAGGGACTTTCTATGTCGCCAACTCAAATGCAAAAACGTTATGTCATTAAAAATAAGGAAGTTGCTGATAAATATTTTGAACAAGGCAAAAGTGTGATAGTTTTAGCAGCTCACTACGCTAACTGGGAATGGGCTGTAGATGCAGTCAAAGTTTTTAAGCATCATATTATTGGTTTTTATAAACCATTAACTAACAAATATATAGATAAATATATCAGAGAAAAACGCTCTGACGAAGGTGTTGAATTAGCTCCAATTGAATTGACTCGTTTTACGTTTCAAAAACCAAAAGAAAAGCCAAGTATGTATGTTTTGATAGCTGACCAAAATCCTTCAAATACGGATAGGGCTATTTGGGTTAATTTTCTTGGATACGATACAGCTTGCTTGCACGGTCCTGAGTATTACGTGAAATATACAAAAATGCCTGTTTTATATTTTAATAATCAAAGAGTTAAAAAGGGTTACTATACTTTAGAAATTATTGATTTGGGCGAAGAATTTCACCTTTTACAGCAAGGAGAAATTACCGAGATTTATATGAAAACGCTTGAGGAAATTATTTTGAAAAAACCTGAAGATTGGCTTTGGTCTCACAAACGTTGGAAACATACACGAATAAAAGAATAATAGGGTTTATTTCCATAGAAAATATGCCTTTTATTTTTATCTGACAAGAGAAATATTTCCTTTTAAAATTTCTGAATTTTTGGTTAATTTTATTCGATACCAGTAGGCTCCCATGGGCATTGGTTTGTTGTTGAAATTTCCGTTCCAACCAATTTCACCTGAATTATAGCGTGTTATACTATTTCCATTTCTATCGTAAATTTGAACCCACGCATCGGGATAAAGCTCAAGGTGTTGAATTTCCCAAGTATCGTTAATTCCATCATCGTTTGGCGTAAAAGCTGAAGGGATAACAATGCACATATTACTCGATGCAATAATCTCAATATCAGTAGTCAAAATGCAATTATTTTCATCTTTGGCGGTTAATGAGTGCATTCCGGCAGCCAAATTTTGAAATAAACCATCAGTTTGTTCTACGGAATTATCTAATTTATAGCTAATTATACCAGTTCCGCCAGTAGCTTTGGCTAAAATTTCGCCGGTATTTATTCGGTCGCAATTCAAATCTACTTTTTTTATTTCATTGAATATTAGCTTATTAGGCTCAATGATTGGTACAATAGTGGGAGTCGTTCGGCAATTGTTTCCATCTTTAGCTACCACAGAGTAGTTTCCTTTTTGTAAAAAGCTAAATATGTTTGATGTACTGAAATTTAGAGCATTATCTATTGAAAATGAATAATTTCCTACGCCACCATGTGCTTGCAGTTTTATTTCACCATCATCTTCACCGAAGCACGAAATGTTGTTTTTTTGAAATTCAAATAGGAGTTGTTCTGGTTGTGTTAACCGAATGGAACTATCTATTTCACAGTTGTTTGCATCTCTTACTAAAAGTTGGTAATTATTCGCTTTTTGATTTAGAAATACTGAGTTTGATTGAAAATTTTCGCCATTATTTATAGAATAGAGTAGAGGAGTAGTACCTCCAACAGCTTTAATATCAATGCTTCCATCGCTGAAATTAAAACAACTAGTTACGTTTTTTATTTCAATTTTTTCAAATTCCAACTTGTCTGGTTGCAGTATTTCTAACGTTGTAGAAATTTTACAATTGTTTGTATCTTTGGAAGTTACAAAGTATTCTCCTGCTTGGAGGTTTTCAAATATTCCTGAATTTTGATAAACAGAGTTGTTGTTGAGAGCATAGCTTTTGTTACCACTTCCGCCAATTGCAATTACTTCAATTTTACCATTTTTATCGCCAAAACAGCCATTTATATTGGTCATTTCTTTTGTGGAAAAGCTTAGCTTTTGAGGCTCAACAATACTTAAAAAAAGTGATTTTTGGCAATTGTTTTTATCTTTGATAATTGCTGGATAATTATTGGCATTTAGTTGTTTAAAAGTGCTATCTTCTTGAAAAGTATTTCCGTTATCAATAGAAAAATAATAAGGCTTTGTGCCTCCTTTTACACTAAACTCAATTTTTCCCGAAAAATCATTGAAGCAGCGCAGGTTTTCTGTATTTTTGGTAACATTTAGCACTTGAGGCGCAATAATAGTTATGTTTTTTGACTTAAAACAATTATTTGCGTCTAAAATTTTTAGTGTATAATTGCCAACTATTAAGTTAGAAAAAAGGCTTTCTGTCTGATAATTAATCCCATTATTTATTGAAAAGCGATAGGGAGTTTTACCACCTGAGGTATTAAATTTAATTGAAACATCGTTTGAATTATTGCAGCCTGAATTAATTTCTTCATTCATAGTCAATTCATTAGGTTCAATTATTTCAATTACTTTTAGTTTTTTACAATTCTTTTGATCTTTTACTATGAAATTGTAAATTCCTTTTGAAAGCCCAATAAAAGCAGTAACTTCTTGATAATTAGTACCATTATTACTTGAAAACTGAAAAGGCGGAAAACTTCCATAAACAAAAAAATTGACTGTTCCATTCATTTCACCAAAGCATTTAATATCTTGTTTTGTGTAATTAACGTCAAAAATTGGCTCTTTAAGCGTAGCAGAAGCTGTTTGCTTGCACAGATTTTCATCTTGAATAATGATTGGATAATATCCGGCTTTTAAATTTTCAAAAGTTGGCTCGTTTTGAAAATTTTCGCCAGAAGTAATCGAGTAAAAAAGAGTTCCAGTTCCACCTTCACCGGAAATTGAAATTTTACCCGTTGAATCGCCGTTACACGTAAGATTTTCGGTTAGAATGGAATTTACTAAAATTGCATTAGGTTCAGTAATAGAGATAGTTAAACTCTTCGAGCAGCTGTTTTTATCTTGCACAATGGCTTGATAATTTTTAGCAGTTAAATTTACAAAACTAGTTGTTGTTAGATAATTTACACCCGAATTGATTGAATATCTGTAAGTTCCTGCACCTCCTGTTGCGTAAAGTGTTATGGTTGCATCGTTTAACCCATTGCAGGTTACATTTGAATGAATTTCCGAAATTTTTAATTCATCTTCTTGAAATACAGAAATATAACGCGCTTCTGTACAACCATTCGCATCTTTAACTTTAGCGATATATTCATTAGCCATCAAATTTTCGAAAATAGGATTCGTTACAAAATTTTCATTTTCGATTGAAAATTTTAACGGATTTACTCCACCTTTGGCATAAAAAGTAATTTTACCGTCGTTTGAATTGAAACAACTTAAATCTTTGGTATGTATTGAATCGATAATTAATTTATCCGGTTGAAAAATCGAAAAGCTTTTTTCAGCAGTACAATTGTTAATATCCTTAACTTGAGCAGTATAATTTCCTGCTGCTATGTTTTCAAAAAGTTCGGTTTCGTTAAAATTTGTTCCGTCAATTGAAAAAGTATGAATTGCTGTTCCACCTGATGAAATAATTTCGGCAGAACCATTATTATCTGCAAAACAAGGAGCTACATTTTTAAGTATGATATTAGAAATGGTAATTTTTTCAGGTTCGTTAATGTTTAGCGCGAAAGATTTTTGACACCCATTTTTATCTTTTGCCACAACTTGGTAGTACCCAGCATAAAGTTCTGAAAATAAGTTAGTTGAATAGAAATTAATTCCATTATTAATCGAAAATTCATAAGGTAAACTTCCGCCAGTTCCGGTGAGTAAAATACTACCACTTTTATCACCAAAGCAACCTAATACATTTGTTTTTTGTCCAGTTAGCTTAAACTCTTCAGGTTGAGTTATTTCAATAGATAAAGAGGCTTCGTTATTGAGAGCATCTCGTACTTTTACAGTGTAATAACCTACATCAAGATTTAGAAAATCTCCGTTGCTTTGGCTTGATTGCCAATTGTTTATAGTGTAAACATAATCGGGAGTTCCACCTACAGCATACAGTTTAATGTAAGCATTTTTGTCGCCATAACAACCAGTTACATTTTTTACTATTCCTTCGAGTTTTAATGCCTCATTTTCAATGGAAAAAATAGTATTGTGGATAAACAAAAAAAAGACAAAAAATAAAACTGTTGTTTTTATTTTACCCGAAAATTTATTTTTAAGGCAAACTAAAATAGGAGAATTGCACTTAAAATCTGAAGTTAAAAGCATATATTTTATGAAAATTTGAGTGTTAAATACCAATGTTTTTAAAATAAACATTTTTTTTGTTATAAGCACTAAGACAAAATAAATTGCATATTTCGTTTTGCCAAGTGCTTAAAATTTATTTGATTACAAAAAAGTTTGCTCCAATTAAAAAAAGCACTGGTGCTTAAAATAATTTTAGAAGTGATCATCAAAATTAATTTCTTCATTAATTTATGTTTCTTTCTTTACAACTTTTTATTCCTCAAAAAAAATTAAAACTTAAGCAAAGGTGCCATTTTATTTTGAGTTATCTTTTTGTAATCAATTATATTCGATTCATTACTGATTAAGAAATATAATAGAATTTTCGAACATCTAAAATGAGTATAATTTCTGAAAATTACAAAATTTCAGAAATTAAAAATTTTATTTTTTTTTGAAATTTGAATAAATTAAGCACGCGTGCTATTTAAAATGGAGTTAACGTTCTTGTTGTTTGTTTTTTTTAAGCACCTCGCAAAAGTTGATATACAATTAATTAAGTCTTAGTGCTTATTAGAAACTTAAGAGAAATAACACAATATATATTCCAAATTTTATTAAAAATTAAAAATATAAAAAAAACGTTTTTTTGTTGATAAAAAGTTAAAAATATAACTTGAAAATTGAATTTTTTTTTATACTTTCGCACCTCTGTAAAAGAAGCACTTTTTGAGAGTGTGGAAATATAAAACCACTTGTCTTTTAGATAGATAGTGAAAGTGTCGAACCATATTATTGTAGTAAATTTTTAGGCGTTTTCTGATTCTAAAATTTCAGTGAATGAAAAGGCAAGTAAATACAAAAAAAATTTTATAAATGAGTGATAAAGAACTAATGAATAATAATACTTCGGAATATTCTGCCGATAGTATTCAGGTTTTAGAGGGATTAGAAGCTGTTCGTAAACGTCCGGCAATGTATATTGGCGACATTGGCGAGAGAGGTTTGCATCATTTAGTTTACGAAGTTGTTGATAACTCGATAGATGAAGCTTTAGCTGGGCATTGTACAACCATTGAGGTATCGATAAATGCCGATAACTCAATAACCGTAATTGACGATGGACGTGGAATACCGGTAGATTTTCACGAAAAAGAGGGAAAATCTGCATTAGAAGTTGTTTTGACTGTATTACACGCTGGAGGTAAATTCGATAAAGGAAGTTATAAGGTATCTGGCGGTTTGCACGGAGTTGGAGTTTCGTGTGTAAATGCGCTATCAACCAAGCTTGTAGCAACTGTACATCGCAATGGCGAAATTTATGAGCAAGAGTTTAGTATAGGTGTACCTCAAGGAGATATTAAAGTAGTTGGAAATACTAATAGAACTGGCACAACAATTAATTTTAAGCCAGATGCGTCTATTTTTACTACCACTGATTATAAATTTGATATTTTGGCTTCTCGCTTGCGCGAATTGGCTTTTTTGAACAAAGGTGTTCGCTTGAGTTTGACTGATTGTCGGGAAAAAAATAATGATGGCGATTTTTTAAAAGAAGAATTTTTTTCCAAAGAAGGCTTGAAAGAATTTATTAAATTTTTAGATGGAAATCGTGAAAAGTTGATTCCTGAGCCAATTAATGTTGAGTCTGATAAAAATGAAATTCCGGTAGAAATTGCCCTTCAATACAATACATCATACACCGAAAATATTCATTCCTACGTAAATAACATCAATACGCACGAAGGAGGAACGCACTTGACCGGTTTTAGACGCGGACTTACTCGTACGTTGAAAAAATATGCTGACGATTCGGGTTTGCTTTCAAAATTAAAAATAGAAATTTCGGGCGATGATTTTAGAGAAGGCTTAACTGCAATTATTTCTGTAAAAGTTCAAGAGCCTCAATTTGAAGGTCAAACAAAAACAAAATTAGGAAACTCAGAAGTAAGTATTGCTGTAGAACGTGCTGTATCTGAGATGCTTACTAATTATTTAGAAGAAAATCCAAAAGATGCTCGCACCATTATTCAAAAAGTAATTTTGGCAGCAACTGCTCGTCATGCTGCACGCAAAGCGAGAGATTTAGTTCAACGCAAATCGGTAATGACTGGCTCTGGATTACCAGGAAAATTAGCCGATTGTCAAGAACGTGATGCTTCGTTGAGTGAGCTATTTTTGGTAGAGGGAGATTCTGCGGGAGGTACTGCAAAACAAGGGCGCGACAGAAAAAACCAAGCTATTTTGCCGCTTCGTGGTAAAATTTTGAATGTAGAGAAAGCCATGCAACACAAAGTCTTTGAAAGTGAAGAAATTCGCAATATTTTCACAGCTTTGGGCGTAAGCATTGGTACTGATGAAGATAGCAAAGCCTTGAATTTAGTAAAATTGCGTTATCACAAAGTAGTCATCATGTGCGATGCCGACGTTGATGGTAGCCATATTGAGACTTTAATTATGACTTTGTTTTTCAGATACATGAAAGAAATGGTGGAATTGGGCTATTTGTACATTGCTACTCCACCACTTTATCAAGTGAAAAAAGGAACAAAAGGACTTTACTGCTGGAACGAAACGCAACGTTTACAAGCCGTTGCCGAGCTTGGAAAAGGAAACGACTCGTCGGTTAATGTGCAGAGATACAAAGGTTTGGGAGAGATGAATGCTGAACAACTTTGGGAAACTACCATGAACCCCGAACAACGAATGTTGCGACAAGTTACCATTGATAGTGCAGCTGAAGCAGATAGAGTTTTCTCAATGTTAATGGGCGATGAAGTTCCTCCACGCCGCGAATTTATCGAAAAACATGCAAAATATGCAAATATTGATGCTTAATGGATTGTTTTTTTACAATTATTTTAAGCAACGAATCATAGTTAATTGTATATTTTCAAATCTTAAAACAAAAAAGCTATTCAAAAATATGAATAGCTTTTTTTTATCACATTATGTATAAAACTTTTTTTTAGTTTAAGAAACATAGTGCTTTATAATGCTTTTGCGGCAAAATCAGCAATAAAATTAAATTTCACTAAATATTTTATCCATAACTCTTTTACTTGGTTCGGCTTTTGCTTTTTCTAAAATTTCAAAAACATCTTTATACGTGTCGAAATCTTTGCTAAAAGTTTCATCAACATCTATGAAAGTATTTTTTTCGTTCTTAGAATTGTCCACCGAGTAAAAAAAGGTCTTAACACTCTTCATAAGCTTTATTGTATTTATTAAAATAGTTATTGATAAAACGACTAAATTAAGAATATATTATGCAAATCTTATTTTTGAGTAAAATTTCTGTTTTTTTAAGAAAAAAAATGAATATTTTATTCTTTTTTTAGAAGTTCCTTTTTTATTAAATAACGAATAGAGCTTATTGAATAGTATAAAAAAAGCGAACCTTTTTTGTCCGCTTCTGTGATTTATTTAACAATTTGGTTTACAGTTTTATAAACGTATTAGTTTCGTGTTTTAAATACCGAAATTTTTTAACTTTTTTTAAAACTTTCAAGTTCATTTTTTTTTGAAAGCTTATACTTTAGTCAAACTTAGTTTCTTTTCATCAATTAATTTGCGTAAATTGATAAGTGCATAACGCATTCTACCGAGTGCTGTATTAATGCTAACTCCCGTTTGATCAGCTATTTCCTTAAAACTAAAGTCGCCGTAGTGTCTGAGCAAAATTACTTGCTTTTGGTCCTCAGGCAGTAAATCGATTAACTTACGAACGTCGTTAGCTATTTGATTTTCAATAAGTTCATCTTCGATATTGCTATCAGAAAATTTGAAGCTGTTAAAAATATTCACATCAGAATCTTCGCTCGAAAGCGTACGCAAATGCTTGGCTTTTCTAAAATGGTCAATAATTAAATTGTGCGCAATTCGAATAACCCACGAAACAAAAATACCTTTTTCTTGATATTTTCCTTTTCTAAGCGATTTAATAACTTTTATAAATGTTTCTTGAAAAATATCTTCTGCTAATGCTTCTTTTTTCACTATCAGAAGAATGTATGTATAAACTTTGCTTTTATGTCTTTTAATCAAAGTTTCAATACTTTTTTTATCACCATTTATAAAATCCTGAACTAATTGATAATCATCTAATTTATTTGTTGTCATAATTTCCTCCTCTCTTAGGTTTTACCCTAAAATCTTTTTTATAGAATTTTTTTTCACTAATTAATAAATTTTGATTAAAGTCAGAATGTTTTGTGTTAGATGCTTTTTTGTGTAAAATTTAGTAATCCTCAATTTATTTATTTTTCTGTCAGAAAATTTTTACTGTCAATTATTTTTTTTCATTTACTTTCGTTGTTGTTTTCAAAATATAGACAGTTTGAATGTTCAAAAGGTTGCTTTGTTTTTATGTCAATGTTTCTTTTATCTTTAAAATATTTTTATTTATGTTGATTATTAGTATTTTAAGAAATCAAAATAATTTATATTTTCAATATTGTTTTATTAAAAAATAAACTAAATATAAATAAAAAAAAGAAAAAATGCAAATTTTTCTGTCGAAAAATAATTTTTTACGCTTTTTTTACGTTTTATAATGATGTTATAAATCGAGAACCAAATTTAATTGTATATTTTATTTCGCCAAGTGATTAAAAATTAATTGATTACAAAAATGTTTGCTCAAAATAAAATAGCAGTGGTGCTTATTTTTTTTACGAATATATTTTATATCTTAATTTGTTGTTATATAGCTGTTTAAATGAATTATAAGAAAATATTTATTCCAATCAAATATCCAGTCATAATTTTTATTTTCTTCTCATTTATAAACATCACAAAATAAGATTGTTAACAATTTCAATGTAAGTATTAATTTTTTAGCATCTAAAAGCATTAAAAATTAAAATTTAAAATTGTACTTTCGCGAGCTGCAATAAGCTTTTTTCAAGTCGTATTCTTTAAATGAAAAAATCATATAAAATATTTATTATCAAATAATTAAATATTTTGAATGCAAAAATAAAAAACATTACTTCTGATAAAGTAATGTAAATAAATTCAATATTTATGCCAAAAAAAACGCAAAAAGAGGAACAATTTATTCATGTAAAAGGAGCTAAGGTTCATAACCTGAAAAATTTAGAGGTGCAAATACCTCGTAATAAATTTGTTGTGATAACCGGTTTATCAGGTTCAGGAAAATCATCTTTGGCTTTTGATACCTTATATGCCGAAGGACAAAGGCGTTATGTAGAAAGTTTATCGTCTTATGCGCGTCAGTTTTTGGGCAAAATACACAAGCCCGAAGTTGATTTTATTAAAGGCATACCTCCTGCTATTGCTATCGAACAGAAAGTAAATAGCCGAAATCCGCGTTCTACTGTTGGTACTTCAACCGAAATTTATGATTATATGAAATTGCTTTTCGCACGAATTGGCGAAACTTTTTCGCCAGTTTCGGGTAAAAAAGTAGTACAGCACAAAGTTTCTGATGGTGTTGATTTTTTGCTTTCTTTTCCGGAAAAGACAAAAGCGATGATTTTGGCAAAATCGGTTGTGCCAATAGACCGCTCTTTGGAAGAACATTTGGATATTTTACAAAAACAAACCTACTCTCGCATTGAAGTTCGCACCAAAAAGGGAGATACTTTTGGAGCCATTTATAAAATTTCGGAAGTGCTTGAAGATAAAAAGCTTTTAGCAAAAATTAAAGAAATTTGCATTGTAATTGATAGAATTTCAATCGCTTACGATGAAGACAGCCAAAGTAGATTTGCCGATTCATTGCAATTGGCATTTTTTGAAGGAAAAGGAACGGCAAAAATTGAAATTTTTGAAGGCGAAGAGGTTCGTGTGGAATATTTTTCCAATTTGTTTGAAGCCGACGGAATTGAATTTGAACAGCCTAGTGTTCACATGTTTAGCTTTAATAATCCATTAGGCGCATGTCCGGTTTGTGAAGGATTTGGCAAAATTATGGGAATAGATGAAGATTTAGTAGTTCCGGATAAATCGCTTTCTGTTTACGAGGAAGCTATTGTAGCATGGCGTGGCGAAAAATTGTCGTATTACAAAGAGTTATTTTTGAGCAATGCGCATCGTTTCGATTTTCCTATTCATAGAGCTTATGCCGATTTATCGGAGAGTGAAAGACGATTGTTGTGGTCTGGTAATCAATATTTTACAGGGATAACAGATTTTTTCAAACAGCTAGAAACAGAGAATTATAAAATTCAAAATAGAGTTTTGCTTTCGCGGTATAGAGGTAAAACGGTTTGTACCGAATGTGGAGGCACACGTTTGAAAAAAGCTACAAAGTATGTAAAAGTTGCCGAAAAATCAATTCAAGATTTGGTAGATATGCCAATAGGCGAATTGTATGAATTTTTCAATTCAATAAAACTTTCTGATAATCAGACTAAAATTGCTGAGCGAATTTTAGTTGAAATTCAGGCACGATTAAGTTTTATGGTAAATGTGGGTTTACCTTATTTGACTTTAAATCGATTGTCGTTGAGCCTTTCGGGAGGTGAATCTCAGCGTATTAATTTAGCTACTTCATTGGGCAGTAGTTTAGTAGGTTCACTATATATACTCGACGAACCAAGCATTGGCTTACATTCGCGCGATACCGAACGGTTAATAAAAGTACTGAAAGATTTACAAAAACTAGGTAACACCGTAGTGGTTGTAGAGCATGATGAAGAAATAATTCGTGCAGCCGATGAAATAATAGATATAGGTCCTTTGGCAGGAAGTAGGGGCGGAGAGCTTGTTTTTCAAGGAGATGCAAACCAATTGCTCCAAACGGGTAATAGCTTGACAACACAATATTTGACCGGAAAATTAGAAATTTCGATTCCAAAAATACGACGAAAATGGAGTAGATTTATCGAAGTTAAGAATGTTTATGAAAATAATTTGAAAAATATTTCGGTAAAATTTCCATTAAATGTATTGACCGTTGTAACTGGCGTAAGTGGTTCAGGTAAAAGCTCTTTGGTTCGAAATGTGTTGCATTTGGCATTGTCGCGCCAAGTTAATGGTTTTGGAAATAAACCCGGCAAATTTGGTGCTATAAATAATGTTCAAAATGAAATTTCGAATGTTGAATTTGTAGATCAAAATCCAATTGGTCGTTCATCTCGCTCTAATCCAGTAACTTATATAAAGGCTTACGATGAAATTCGTAAACTTTTTTCGGAACAGCAAGCTTCAAAAATTTATAATTTCAAACCGGCTCATTTTTCGTTCAATGTGGAAGGAGGTCGGTGCGAGGAGTGCCAAGGCGAAGGTACAATAAAAGTAGAAATGCAGTTTATGGCTGATGTGACTTTGGAGTGCGAAAGTTGCAAAGGAAAGCGTTTTAAGGAAGAAGTGTTAGAGGTTTTGTATCACGAAAAAAATATTTTCGACGTTTTGTCTATGACGGTGGAAGATGCAATTGTATTTTTTTCGCAAACTAAAGCAACAACAGAGCAAAAAATTGTGCAAAAAATGCAACTTTTGGCAGATGTGGGTTTAGGTTACGTGCAATTGGGGCAGTCGTCGAGTACGCTTAGTGGTGGTGAAAGCCAGCGTATTAAACTAGCTTCATTTTTGAGTAAAGAAAATGCAGGCGGTTCTAATCTGTTTATTTTTGATGAACCAACAACTGGTTTACATTTCCATGATATTCACAAATTATTAGGAGCCTTTAATGCGTTGATAGAGCGTGGAAACTCTATAATTGTGATTGAACACAATTTAGATGTCATAAAATCAGCTGATTGGATAATAGACTTGGGCAAAGAAGGTGGCAAAGGTGGAGGAATGATTATGGCAGAAGGAACTCCTGAAGAAGTAGCTAAAAATACAGAATCTTATACTGCTTTTTATTTGAGAGAAAAATTGAACATGAACTTGTAATTGTTTGATATTTAAGATTTAAAGAACTTTTCTATAATAAATAGCGTAGAAAAGTTCTTTTTTTTGAGTAGAAAAATACCGATTTAATTTGTTAATTTGAGCGCATATTTTTGTAATTCATTAGGTAGTAAATTATAATTCTTATTTGGCATTGGTTCTGGAGTTTCTTGCCCATTTTTTTTCATGATAGCTTTTCCTTTTTCTGAAAGTACAAAGTCAATAAATGCAGTTTTTGCTTTTGGATTTGGCGAATTTTTAATAGCAGTAATTCCATAAAGCATTGGTTCTCCTATCATTAATTCTTTTTCAGAAGGTGTTTTTCCATTTATTTCGACCGAAAATTGAGCATAAAGTTCAGCTAAATCATTGTTTTTAAGATTTATTTTGTCAGGTAAAACTAAATATTTTAAATTGTGCTGCAAAGCAACCGATTTATAAAGAAAAATATAATCAATGGACTTAACTTCCAATAAAGCAAGCAAATCTACTTCCTTTGGACGAATGTGCTTGGTATCTTTGGCTAACAATTTGCTGCTAAAATTTGGTAATTTGTAGTATTTTTCAGCTAATTTACTAGTCAAAACTGTTCTGTATCCGCATGGGTCAGAATTTGGGTCAGAACGACCATAAGCAACATCTTTTTTTAATAAAATTTTATACCAATTTGTGCTATCTATTTCATTAGCATGTCGAGAATTAGAGTTGTAAACAATAGACATTTCGTTTACTGCAAAAGGCAAATTCCAATCTGCGTATTGAGGCATCAAAAATTTATCTATTACGGCATAATCAGCCGAAGCCATAATGTCGCAATCGAGGTGCAAATCTGTTATTTTTCGAGCACATTTTACACTTCCCGCTGCCTCTAAAATTACATTTACTTTAGGATAAAGTACCTTAAAACTATCTGCCATTTCTTTAAAGGGAACGCTTAAACTTCCGGCATGAAATATGATTAAATCGCCGCTTATTTCGTTCTTATTTGTGCTTTCTGTTTGCATCGACTGATGTGTGCAACTCATAGCAGATAAGGTCAAAAGTGCGAATAAGAAAATAATATTTTTCATAAATTATCGATTGTTGTTTGCTTTTACTTAGATAATAAACTAAATTTTTTATGTATTTATTTTATTGAAAAAATCCTTTATTACTTTTCCGGCAGCTAAATTAAATTCCTCGTAAAATGCTTCATAAGCATCAATTAAAGTTTTGGCTTCTTGGGTAAGAATTGTTTTTCCACCAGTTTTTCCGCCTCTCGATGTTTCAACTAATGTAAAGTTTAGCAGGCTTTCTGCTTTTTTTAAATTTCCCCAAGCTTTTCTATAACTGATTTTTAGCTCGTTAGCAGCAGCTCTTATTGAGCCTACTTTGTCGATAGTTTTTAAAAGAGTAAGCCTACCATCACCTAAAATTCCTTCACCGTCGGGTGACGAAAGCCATACCTTGTAGTCAATGAATACGTTGTAATATTTCGACCCTTTTTTTCCAGCCATTTTATCTAAATTTATTGATATGAATTATTTTTGCATATCGAAAACATGGCAAAATTAGTATTTAATTTGAAATTTTAAAATAGATTTTTTTTTTGTATCGTAACAATATGATAACAGGCAATTAGATTGAAAAATATATCGAAATTTTTTTATGAAAAAAACAAATGGGAATATAATAAAAATTTAGAAGCACCGTTATTTTATTGAGAAATTATCAAAAAAAGAGATTTTTATTTTTTTAAAATCTTATAACAAAATATCTACTAAAAAAACAAAATTACTATTCATTTATTAATTAATTTACAAATTTATGAAGATTTTAAAATTTGTTACATTCAGTATTTTACTATTAATTTCTACCGAAGTTTTTTCTCAATTAAGTGTCTCAAGTTATTCCATTTATGCTTTAGGAGTAAGTACTTCACATACTAAAAAAGTTAGTGGCGAGTTAAAGTTATTTGGTAATAGAATGTTTGACGAAATTTTATATGAGCCGGCAGTTTTATTTAATTTTTCCGGCAAGGAGTACCATCAATTTTCGATAGGAGTAGGTTGTAATTTTACACCATTTGGCAGTTTTGATAGAATTAATGCACTTACAGTTCCGTTTCAATTGCAAATTTTTCCATTAGCAGAAATGAAAAAAATTTCACTTTTAATTGAATTAACTCCTGAATTTATACCTGAAGAAAGTATGAATTTGCGCCATTTATGGGGAATTCGATATACCTTTGGTAATTAATTTGCTTTCTTTTTAATAAGATTCTTTAATATTTTAGGAGTTTTTAATTTTGGAGTTTTACGCTTTGGAACAAGAACATTGAGCGAAAGCGGTAAAACTTCAATTTCGATATTGTTCTTATAATGAGACGGTTCACCATCTATTTGAGTGATAAATTCATTTTCTGACTCAATTGAAATTTTTTTCCCTGAAAAAGTTCTGATAATTTTAAATCTATCAAGAGTTTTCTTAAATTCTTCTTTTTGAGTGGATTTTTGAATAATTTTAGGCAAATTTACAATTGTAACATTTAATTTACCATCAGTCATCGAAGCACCTGGCGCAATGTAGGCATTGTTGCCAAACTGTCGTCCGTTGGCAACTGTAAGCATAACTGCATCTAAATCAACAAATTTGTCGTCAATAGTTAGTTTGTAACTATTTCTTTTAATGTGTGCAAATTCCTTAAGAGTGAGCTTTACGTACGATTTGAAACCTCGTGTGCCAAGTTCTGCAAATTTGTGGGCTATTTGTGCATCAAAACCTAATCCAGCTACGTTTACAAAATATTCATTGTTAATTCGCGCAGTATCAATCTGTTTGGTATTAAAATCGTTGATTATCTTTATTGCTTTTTTTATGTTTAGAGGTATTTTTAAATCGCGAGCAAAACCATTTCCAGAGCCAGTTGGAATGATACCAAGCGCTGTATTTGAGTTAATTAATGATTGTGCAACTTCATTTATAGAGCCATCTCCTCCCACAATTACTATTGCATGAAATTTTACTAGGTTTTGTTTACATATTTCAATTGCATGTTGTGCATATTGAGTATAGCTTATTTGATAGTTAATATTTTGATTATCAGAATATTTTTCAAGTGCATTTTCAATTACACGCTGTTTACCAACACCCGAAATGGGATTAATAATGTACAAAACGTTTTGCATATTTTTTGAATAAAATGGTTTTTACTTTTTATATCGTTCAATAATATCAATGATTTTTTCGATAGAATAAGGCTTTGAAATATAATCATTAAAACCTGTTTTTTTGAGCTTTGCATTGAAGTGCTCAGGTGAATGAGCCGAAATAGCAATTATGGGAGTTTGATTTTTTGGCGATGAAAAGTGAGCCCGTATTTCGTGGGTTGCTTCTAATCCGTTTAGTCTAGGCATTTCAATGTCCATTAATATAATATCAACCGCATTTATTTTAAGCATTTCGCATGCTTGCTCTCCATCTTCTGCCAATATACAATTGTGTCCCAAGATGTTGATTATTTCTTTCAACAAAATTCTATTATCAATATAATCATCGGCAACCAAAAAGTTTAATTTTGTCATTTTTTCTTTTTTTGGAATTAATAACTTGTTTTGTAAGTACTATAACAAAAGTTCTTGCGCTTTTTATTAACGTAAGTCGCTAATTAATAGCTAAGAAGTTTCGAATAAAATAGGTCTTAGACCTTAGGTGATTTAAGAAGAATTAAAATTGTTTTATAATTGTAAGTCTATTTTGTTAGTTTTACCTGATTACTTAATATCTTCTCTACTTACAGGCATGGTCATGCAGCGAGCACCTCCACCTCCTCGTGCAAGTTCGGTACCTTCTATAGTTACAACATATTTTTCGTAATTGGCAATGTCAATTTTATTTTTGATAATATCCGTTGCTTTTAACACTTCAAAGCCATTTTTATTTAAGGCTTCTATGGTGTAAACATTTCTATTATAACCAATTATCTTGCCTGGCGCCATAGCAAAAAAATTAGCTCCACTGTGCCATTGTTCACGTTCTTGCACCCAAATGTCGTTTTCTCCACCACATTTAACGGTTTCCAAATCCATTCCAAGCCCTTTCAATGCGACAATAATATTATCAACATTTTTGATACTGACCACTTTACCATTGTCGATACAAATGTGAACAGTTTGAAATTTATTTTTTCTAAAAATTACAGGTTCGTAAACCATTGCTTTGTCTTTATCCAAAAAAGTAAAAACCATATCCAAATGTATGAACGACTCTGGGCTATCTGGCAATTCTTGCACTATTATATGATGTTTGTTGCTAAATTCTTTTATTCTATCTATAATAAAATCAATGCCTTGTGTTGTAGTTCTACCGCTAAGACCAATCAAAAGGATATCGTGGCGAGCTATTAAAATGTCGCCTCCTTCGATTGTGATTTGGTCAGAATCATTTTTATATTTTAAGGGATTTATGCTTTTGGTCGAAAAATTTGGATTGTAATCGAAAATTGCTTCCATAATTAAAGCTTCTCTCTCTCTAATTTTGCTTGCCATTTTTGATATAAAAACACGGTTACCTATTGATACAGAAGCATCTCTGGTAAAAAAAAAGTTGTGCAAAGGTTGCAATGCAAACCGCTGCTTGTTCATAAAATTAGTAAGCGAATTTTTTCGAATTTCAACTCCTTCTATTAACAATCGTGCAAGCTCAATATTGTTGGTATTGAGCAATTCATCTTCGATTTCGGGGATATTTTCATTTTTGCAAATATTTTTTACCAAATCAGACTTTACTTTTTCGTTTTTCAGAATATCGGAAAGGAGCGTATTGATTTTAAAAACGGTGGTATGTTTTTCTAAAACACGCTCAAACTGTTCGTATTCTTTTTTGGCAACAGCCAAATTTAGAATATCGCTATATAAAGCTCTTTCAGCATTTTGTGGGTTCATATTTTCAATTTCTTGACCCATCGAATGCAGAATTACACCTTCTAATTTTCCTATTTCTGAATTTATATTTATGTTCATGTTTTCATTAATAAAAAATATTTGCAAAATGCCAAAACATTTATTTTCTGTATTCTGAATAATTTTTATTCAAAAAGTGATTTTTCTACAAAACGTTTGTAATCGTCCATTGCTCTCATAATCACATCTTTAGCTTCTTCTTTGTTGTAAATGTGAGTTATTTCACATTTACTTTTAGCACCAGGCATATCTTTATAGGTCAAAAAATAATGCTTTAATCTATCTACAATTCGCTCAGGAACTTCCGTAATATCTTTGTACTGTTCGTAAAGTGCATCGCCGTACAAAACAGCAATAATTTTATCGTCAGCTTCGTTGCCATCGAGCATTCTAAAACCCCCAATTGGCATAGCTTTTACAATAATATCGCCGTGAGTAATTTCTTTTTCGGTTAGAACTAAAACGTCAAGAGGGTCGTTGTCGCCAACAATTTCGGGTCTGTTCAAAATTTTTCGTCCGAGCTCAGCAACATTATCGTTGCAGTAAGTTTGTGGAATAAAGCCATATAGCGCAGGTACAATATTCGAAAACTTTTGTGGACGGTCTATTTTTAAATAACCGGTTTCTTTATCTACTTCGTATTTTACAGTGTCGCTCGGTACCATTTCTATAAAAGTAGTCAACACTTCAGGAGCACCAGTTCCTATGTCGATACCATGCCAAGGGTGAGATTTATATCTCAAACCCAGCAACTTACCAATAGGGTCAATTGATTTATTTAGTTTTTTCACTGCTTTATTTTTTTTAGTTGTTTTTTTTAATCGATTTTTTTTTAGTAAACATTTTGCAAATGTAAAATAAATAATGAAAAAGTGCGAATAAATTTATTTGTTTGTTGTCAAATAATTACTTTTTTTTTATTTGAATGCGAACTTAATTCTAATTTTTTGCAGATAAATTTTTTATATTGATAAAAAGTCTGTACTTATGTTTTTTTTTATAAAATTACAAATGATACTTTTAAATTGAATTTTGATTTGAAAATATCGAAACAAACGAACAATGAATATAGTTTTATTAGGCTTTATGGGTGCCGGAAAGACGAGCGTAGGGACGATTTTGGCAGAATTATTGGATTTTCAATTTATTGATTTAGACCAATATATTGAAAATAGATTTAGAACAACAATTTCTTCAATATTTGCTACAAAAGGGGAAGATGGTTTTAGAGAGTTAGAAAAAGTAGCATTGACCCAAGTATTGCGTTACAGACGAACCGTAGTAGCAACCGGCGGTGGAACACCTTGTTTTTTTGACAATATTGAACAGATAAATCAAAATGCAACGAGCATTTACTTGCAATTTTCGCCTGAAGTATTAGCCAAACGACTCAGTTTTGATACTTCCGGAAAACGACCATTGGTACAAGAAAAAACCTTCGATGAGCTTGTTGAATATGCAAAACAAAAATTAGTAGAGCGCGAAAAATTTTATTTGCAATCTACTATAACTGTCTCAAATACAAATGTAAGCTCTTATGAGTTAGCCGATTTATTGTTTAGAAAAATACAAACTCAGCGTTAAGTTAATAAATGAGAACTATTTTTTTTATTCTGCTTTTGTTTTTAATAAAAGTTTCTATGGCTCAGAGTTTTAAAGAAACTCAAATGAAATACCAACGAGTAAAATCGGCTTATTCTGAAAAAGAAAAATCGCTCAATGTTCTGTGCAAAACCAAAGGCTTCTCGTCGTTAGCTAATGAATTGCTTTTGGTAGCATTTAAAAAAGAAGAAATTCTCGAAGTTTGGGCTAAAAATAAAAAAACAGGTAAGTTTGAACTATTGACTAGTTATGAATTTTGTGCAAATTCTGGAGTTTTGGGTCCAAAACGAAAAGAAGGAGACCTACAAATACCCGAAGGTTTTTATTTTATCAATTTGTTTCATCCTACAAGTGCTTATCATTTAGGTTTGAAAATAAATTATCCTAATGAATCGGATAAAATTTTGTCGGATAAAAAGCATCCAGGAAGCGATATATTAATTCATGGTAATTGTTGCACAATTGGTTGCATTCCAATTACTGACGACAAAATAAAGGAGCTTTATGTTTTGTGTGTAGAAGCAAAAAATGCAGGACAAGAAAAAATTCCGGTACATATTTTTCCTTGTCGTTTAACTGATGCAAATTTTAACACATTAAATGACGATTTTGCAGATGATGTTAAAAAACGTCAATTTTGGAATAATTTGAAACCTATTTATGATTTTTTCGTAAAAAATAACCAAATACCGCTAATAAAAGTAGATTATTTAGGGCAATACACAATTCAAAAATAGCTTTTTTTTTGAGCAATTTAGCATAGAATATTAGATGTTTATTTGGTTTGTTCAATTTTTTTAATATTTTTGTGCCGATATAAGTACTCTAACAAAAGTTCTTCCGCTTTTTATTAACGTAAGTCGCTAATTAATAGCTAAGAAGTTTCGAATAAAAAAGGTCTAAGACCTTAAACTAAAATAGTATTAACACAAATAATAAGGTATTGGAATTTCACTATTTATTTAAAGGAATACTAATAGGGCTATCTATTTCGGCACCAATGGGACCGATGGGAGCAATGGTTATTCAACGAACTATTCATAAAGGCTTGCCTTCAGGGCTTGCTTCAGGTGGAGGCGTTGCTATTGGCGATACTATTTACGCTCTTATAGCTGGTTTTGGATTAACATTTATTTCTAGCTTTTTAGACACTCACCAATTTTATTTTCGACTCATTGGCGGACTTATTTTGCTTTTTATGGGTTACAAAATGTATAATCCTTCTCAAATTCAAACATTTAAGGAGAAAAGGCAAAGACATAATAACTTATTTACCGATTTTTTATCTCTTCTTTTGCTAACGGTTTCTAACCCATTTACCATTTTAATTTTTGGAGTTGCATTTACAGGGCTTAATATTTTTACTTCTACACAAAATACTACTACACTGGTAGTTACAGGCATTTTTTTAGGTGCGCTTACTTGGTGGTTGGTCTTAGGTTTCTTGGTGGATACTTTGAAAGCAAAACTCAATGTTAGTTTTATATCTGTAATTAACAAAATTGTAGGTATTCTTGTTATTTTAGTAGGTTTAATTGCGCTTTTTAGTGTTTTTACTTTAGATTAAAATCTTTCCTTTTTTTTAAAATTTAATTAGAAATTATTTTAAAAGTTTTTTAATAAAAGACTTTTTTATCTGAAATTATTTTTTTACTTTTGCAACATCAAAATTTACAAAAATAAGTTTGATATGACAATAATTTTGAATAACAAATCCGAAGTTTTTGAAGCTGAAAGTTTATCAATTGCTGAGATAATTACAAGAAAGAATTTCACTTTCAAATTGTTAGTTACTAAGCTGAATGATAGATTAGTAAAGAAAGATGAACGAGCCACAACTTATGCAAAAAATGGCGATAATGTGCTTGTTTTACATTTAATAAGCGGCGGTTAGTTTTTTCAAAATTAAGTAGTGAGCCAAATCAAATTGTATGTTTCACTTTACAAAGTGCTAAAAATCTATTTGATAACAAAAAGACTTGCTCAAATTAAAATAGCACTAGTGCTTATTTTGTAAATTGACAAACAAAAAGCAAATCTTTTTCCATAAAACAGTTTAAAATTTTAAAACAATGACAAAAAACAATTCAAAAGTAACTTTTAAAGGAGGATACATAACTCTTGTAGGAAATGAAATAAAAGTGGGCGATGTAGCACCTGATTTTACTGTACTTGGCGGTGGTTTGGCACCTGTGAAATTGTCCGATTACAAAGGAAAAGTAGTAATTTTATCAATTTATCCATCAATTGATACACCCGTTTGTGCAGCACAAAACAGAACTTTCAACAAAGAAGCTGCTTCACTTAGCGAAAACATAGCTATTTTAGGTATTTCAAACGATTTGCCATTTGCACAATCGCGCTTTTGCGCAGCCGAAGGAATCGACAAAGTAGTGTCAGCTTCTGACTATCGCGACCTCGATTTTTCGCACAAATATGGCTTTTTAATTGAAGAATTGCGCCTTTTAGCTCGTGGAACAGTAGTTGTAGATAAAGACGGAATCGTACGCCATGTAGAATATGTAGCTGAAGCAACTCACGAACCAAATTACGAAGCTGCTCTTGAAGTAGCCAAAAAATTAGTTTAAAATGTTTATTTATAGATAGTTATTAAAAGCTGCTTCTTAAAAAAGAAAGCAGCTTTTTTTGTATAAATTTGCTTTAAATTCATTCAGTAAATTCAATAATGTAAGCTGAAACAGTAACATTGTATTTTCTAAAAAAAGGAAAAAAAGTATGTGTAAGTTCAACTGTTTCGTTAGCAACAGCTTTTGAGCTACCAATTAAATTTGCTTTTTCGAGCATTTTTGTTCTAGCTTCTTCCACGAGTGCTTTTTTTGTAATTGACCCAATACCAAAAAGATAGCTTGCTTCAGCTTCGCCTTTTACGCTGCTTACTACTTTGAAATTCTTTTTTGAAAGCACCACATCTGTGCTATGAATATTTGAGTTGTAGGTTAATCCATTATGAATGCTGCAACTGCTTAATAAAGAGATAATTAATAAAGTTAAAATTCCTATTTTTTTCATAAATAAATTGTTATATTAGATATTTTTGTTGAGATTAAGTTTTACAATATTAATTATTTTCAGAAAAATATAAAAATCTTTTCAAAATTTGTAATAGTCTAATATTTGTTGTAAATTGTATGATTGAAAAAAAAGCGAAAAACGAGGTTTTTTGATACTAAATTTCTATAAAACAACATATTATGAAAAATAAAAACTTTTTAAAAACCATTTTTGGGCTTTCATTAATTACCTTGGTGTTTGTTTTGCTGCCCACTTGCAAATCTGGAACAGAAATAAATGCCAATAAAGCAGGTTTTAGGCAATATATAACTGCCTATACTGCTGGAATTATATCGAAAGAATCAGTAATAAAAATTAAATTGATCAGTGATTTTGCAAAGAAAGTTAAAAAAACGGACAAAGTATTAAATTCGCTTTTTTCTTTTTCGCCTTCTATCGACGGAAAAGCTTATTGGTCAGATGATAACACAATAGAATTTAAACCTGAAAAAAGTTTAAAATCGGGTGAAAAATACATAGTTGAATTCAATTTGGGTGATTTAGCCGAAGTTCCTGACGATTTGAGTGAGTTTATATTTAATTTTGAAACGATTCGTCAAAATTTTGATGTCGAATTTGATGAAATTCAAACTACCGATTTGAAAAAATTTACCAGCCAAAAAGTAGTTGGAACGGTTAAAACAGCTGATAGCGAGAAACTTGAAAATATAAGAAAAATAATAACAGCTAACCAAAACGGTAAAGAATTAAAAATAGAATGGGAATCTGATGGTTTAAATCATCGTTTTGAAATAGACAATGTAAAGCGCGATGAAAAAAAGTCGTCCTTAAAAGTAGCTTGGGATGGTGAAAAAATAGATATTGAAAACAAAGGTGAAAAATCTATAAAAGTTCCGACCGTAAGTGAATTTAAAGTGTTGTTTACTAAACTTGTAAACCAACCAGAGCAGTATGTTTTTGTTCAATTTTCTGACCCTCTTGACCAAAATCAAGATTTGGAAGGTTTGGTAAAAATTCAAGGTATAGATTTTGTTCGCACAATTGTAGATGGAAACACACTAAGAGTCTATCCAAATAACAGATTAGAAGGCGAATACAAACTTGAAATTACCAAAGGAGTACAAAATATTTTAGGCAAACAATTGCAAGAATATTTTAGCCAAATGATTTCGTTTCAAGAAATGAAACCGGCTGTTCAATTGGTTGGAAAAGGTTCAATTTTGCCTTCATCTACCAATGGATTGGTTTTTCCATTTGAAGCTGTAAACTTGAAAGCTGTTGATGTTCAGATTATTAAAATATTTGAATCGAATGTTACGCAATTTTTGCAAGTGAATAATTACGAAGGCAGTTATCAGTTAGAACGCGTAGGAAAACCGATTTTGCGCAAAACAATAAAACTCGATGACAAAGGAGTTACCGATTTTAACAAATGGAATCGTTTTTCGTTGGATTTGAATGAGTTAATAGAAGCAGAACCCGGCGCAATTTACCGAATTTCGATAGGCTTTAGAAAAAAACATGCTATTTATTCGTGTGGCGACCAAGATGAAGATTCAGATAATGAGGATAATATGACCAGTTTTGATGAAGAATGGGATCCAAAAGACGATTCTGAATCTTCTTATTGGGACATGTACACCGAGGAATATTATTACGACGATTACTACTATGAGGACTACGATGCTTATTGGCAAAATAGAGAAAACCCTTGTCATGATGCGTTTTACGGAAAACATAGAAGTGTAACACAAAATATAATTGCTTCAAATCTCGGTTTAATTTCTAAAATGGGAAATAATGGCGAAATAAGTGTTTTTGTAACCGATATACGCACTACAGAACCATTATCTGAAATTGAAGTTGATGTGCTTGATTATCAGAATCAAGTGTTAGCTTCTACTAAAACAAATGCCGAAGGAAAAGCAGAATTTAAAAAATTAGATAAACCTTATTTTGTAATTGCAAAAAATGGAAAAGAAAGAGGTTATTTAAAGATAAATGATGGTAATTCGTTGTCATTAAGTAAGTTTGACGTGAGTGGTGTGGAAATAAAAGATGGCGTAAAAGGCTTTCTTTATGGTGAAAGAGGAGTTTGGCGTCCGGGTGATTCTATTTATGTAACCTTTATTCTTCAAGAAGAAACAAAACTACCAGACAAACATCCAGTCGTTTTTGAATTACATGATTCACGTTCTCAGTTAGTTACGCGTATTATTGAAAAGAAAAACGAAACAGGTTTTTATACTTTTAAACTAAAAACTGCCGATGATGCACCAACAGGAAATTGGGACGCAACAGTAAAAATGGGTGGTTCAAGTTTTTATCAGCAAATAAAAATTGAAACGGTAAAACCTAATCGCCTGAAAATTAAGCTAGAACTTGAAGGAAAACAACTTGTAGCCGGAAATGCGCAAAGTGTGTCGATGAATGTGAAATGGTTGCATGGTGCGATAGCTAAAAATCTGAAAACCAAGGTAGATGTAACACTTTCTAAGACGCAAACTACTTTTGCAAAGTATGCCGAATATGTATTTGATGACCCAACAAAAGCTTTTGAGTCGGAAAGTGAAGTCGTTTTTGAAGACCAAATTGACGAAAATGGTGAAGCATCGTTTGTTCCTTCAATTGAAGCAGGTGAAAATGCACCTGGAAAGTTGAAAGCTACTTTTGTAACTCGAGTTTTTGAAAAAGGAGGCGATTTTAGTATCGACCAGCAAACGGTTGATTTTTCGCCGTTTCAGTCGTATGTAGGATTGAAATTGCCTAAAGGAGATAAAACTCGCGGAATGTTGCTCACAGATAAAGCACACAAAGTTGAAGCTGTGATTGTTACGCCCGAAGGAAAACTTTTAAGTGATGGTCATGAGCTTGAATTTTCATTTTATAAACTCGATTGGCGTTGGTGGTGGGATAAATCAAGCTCAGACTTAGCTAATTATATATCAAGTGATTATGCAAGTCCACTTAAAAAAGATGTTGTAAAAACAAAAGGAGGAAAAGCCGATTGGTCAATTCAAATAAATGAACCCGATTGGGGTCGTTACTTAGTGAGAGTGAAAGACTTAACAAGTGGGCACTCCAGTTCAAAAGTAGTTTATATCGATTGGCCCGGTTGGGCAGGAAGGCAGCAAAATGATGAAAACGGAGCTACAATGCTTAATTTTTCATCAGACAAAACTGCTTATAAATCAGGCGAAGAGATTAAGCTAACGATTCCTTCAACCGAGGGATCTCGTGCGCTGATTAGTATCGAAAACGGAAGCCGAGTTATAGAAAGTTTTTGGGTAAAAACTGAAAAAAATCAGACAGAGTTTAAGTTTAAAGCGCGCAAAGAAATGGCACCTAATATTTATGTGCATGTTACTTTGCTTCAGCCTCATGCTCAAATGGTTAATGATTTACCAATTAGGCTTTATGGCATAATTCCTATTTCAATAGAAGACCCTGAGACAAAATTAGAGCCTCAAATTACAATGGCTAAAGAATTGGAAGCTGAAAAGGAATTTACTATTACTGTTTCTGAAAAGAACAATAAATCAATGACTTACACTTTAGCTGTGGTTGATGAAGGATTGCTGGACTTAACTCGATTTAAAACTCCCGACCCATGGAATTCGTTTTATGCACGCGAAGCAATTGGCGTAAAAACTTGGGATATTTACGATTGGGTAATTGGTGCTTTTGGAAATCAAATTTCGCATTTAATTTCTATTGGAGGAGATGATAGTGAAAATAAAGCGAAAAATAAGAAAGCAAATAGATTTGTTCCGGTTGTTAAATTTTTAGGACCTTTTACACTCAAAAGTGGCAAAAAGACACATAAAATTATGATGCCTCGCTATGTTGGTTCGGTAAGAACCATGGTAATCGCCGGAAATAATGGTGCTTATGGAAGTGTTGAAACCACAACGGCGGTTACTAAGCCTGTGATGGTTATTGGTACTTTACCACGCGTTTTGGGAACAGGCGAAAAATTGAAACTGCCTGTAAACGTGTTTGTTATGAAGGACAATATCAAATCGGTACAAGTAGAAATCAAAACAAATAAGTTGCTTAAAGTAGAAGGTTCAAATAAAAAGACTATTTCTTTTGCTAAAAAAGGCGAAGAAATGGTTGAATTCGACATCAATTCACTTACTAGTGAGGGAATTGCAACGGTTGAAATTATAGCTACTTCGGGAAATAATAAATCAACTTATGAAATAGAACTAGATGTTCGCAATCCTAATCCGCTGGTTAACAATGTGAAATCGAAAATTTTGAAGGCTGGTGAAACTTGGACTGTTGATTATTCGCCAATTGGAGTAAAAGGTACAAATACTCACACAATTGAAGTGGCTTCAATTCCTCCAATAAATTTGGAAAAACGTACAAAAGAATTGATTCAATATCCTTATGGTTGTGTAGAACAAACTACTTCATCTGTTTTTCCACAGCTGTATTTGTCTGAATTTGTGAAACTTGATGAAAAACGAAATCAAGATATCGAACGCAATATTAAAGAAGGAATTAAGCGACTTTCTCAATTTCAGCATTATAGCGGTGGTTTGGGATATTGGACCAACAGCAACGATGTAGATGATTGGGGAACTTGCTATGCCGGACATTTTATGATTGAAGTTCAGAAAAAAGGCTATACTTTACCAAATGGTTTCATAGATAAATGGTTGAAATATCAAAAAAAAGTAGCTCAAAATTGGGTTGATGCAGGAAATCGTTCGCAGTTTATACAAGCCTATCGACTTTATACTCTGGCACTTGCTGGAAATCCTGAGCGAGGTGCTATGAATCGTTTGCGCGAGAGTAAAAACTTGAGCAATGATACAAAATGGCGTTTGGCGGCTGCTTTTGTACTTTCCGGCAAAAAACAAATTGCTGAAAGTTTGGTAGCAGATGCTAATAAAACGGTAACAAACTATCAAGAAATGAGTTATACGTATGGTTCTGACGAAAGAGATAAAGCCATGATTTTAGAAACCCTTGTGTTACTTGGCAAATCAGCTGATGCTTTTGATATTTTGAAAGCACTTTCTACTGAATTGAGCTCTGATAGATGGTTGAGCACTCAAACAACGGCTTATTCGCTGTATGCAATTGCACATTACGTACAAAAAAATAAAGTAGGCTCACAGCTAACTTATTCATACACTGTAAATAATGAGAAAGAGAAAGCTGTTGCTGAAACTAAAAATATTTCGTCAGTTAAATTAGCAACTAATGAAAGTGCAAACCAGAAATTAACAATTAAGAATACAAGTGGTGGCATTTTGTACGTTAGTTTGTTACAATCTGGAATCCCAGAAGTTGGTAACGAAACATCGGGTGAAAGTAAACTTAGTATGAGTGTAATATATAGAGGAGTAGAGGGTGAAGTACTCGACCCAAGCTCATTAGTGCAAGGAACTGAGATAATTGCAGAAGTTAGTGTGAAAAACCCAACGCAATCGGATTATCAAAATATTGCACTTTCGCAGATTTTTCCATCGGGCTGGGAAATTATGAATACCCGTTTATTTAATTTTGGAAATTTGGGTGCAACTCACGTTCCAACTTATCTCGATATGCGCGACGACAGAGTTTATACATACTTTGATTTACCCAAAGGAGAAACCAAGCTATTCAGAATTATGCTGGTAGCCAGTTATTTAGGTACATACTATTTGCCAGCACAATATTGCGAAGCGATGTATGATGGAACTATTTATTCTCGACAAAAAGGAAAATGGGTAAGTGTAGTGTTGCCTAATGAAATTTAATCTGAAGGAATATTTTTTTTAATTAAAGAAATACATTTGAGTGAAAGCCGATAATTTGTTTATCGGCTTTCTATTTTTTGCTAGAGAAAAAAGCATTTTTTTTTAATGATGTACTAATGATGTAGTCATTGGTTTAATAATATGTTGTATTTGTATATATTAGATAGATAAAATAAAAAAATGATGTAGTAATTATGAAGTAAAAAATGGAGGAATTTCAATAAAATAGTTTACTTTTGTGAAAATAAGCACCAGTGCTATTTTATTTTGGAGCAAACTTTTTTGTAATAAAAAAAAATAAGCACTTGGCAAATAAAATATACAATTAAATAGGGTTTGCTACTTAAAATCACAATTATTTCTAAACAAATGTATATTTTATTAAGCTGAAACCAAATTTGAAATTATCTTTTTATTAATTATAAATTTAAAAACAAAAATTTAAAATGGCTAGCACAATTATTACGAACAACAATCAATCCGCTCAAGCTTTTGATTCAACTGCGAATTACAAGCCAGCATTAATACTTTTAACCTCTTTATTTTTTATGTGGGGCTTTATAACTTGCCTCAATGACATTTTAATTCCGCATTTAAAAGCTCTTTTTGAGTTGAATTACACAATGATTATGTTGATTCAATTTACTTTTTTTGGAGCTTATTTTTTAATGTCATTGCCCGCAGGTTTAATTGTAGGAAAAGTCGGTTATAAAAATGGAATTATTTTAGGTTTGGTAATCACAGGAATAGGTGCGTTGATGTTTTTGCCAGCTTCAATGTATATTAGTTATGTGTTTTTTTTAAGTGGTTTTTTTGTATTGGCTTCGGGAATAACTGTTTTGCAAGTAGCTGCTAATCCGTATGTTGCAATTTTGGGAACACCCGAAACTGCTTCTAGCCGTTTGAATTTAACACAAGCTCTGAACTCTTTTGGAACTACCATAGCTCCTGTTTTTGGTGCATTTTTAATTCTTTCTGACAATGTAGAAGGTGAAACTTTAGATGCAGCTCAACATGCTGCTGCAGTGCAAGTTCCCTATTTGGCTATTGCAGGAGTTTTATTTGCAATCGCCGCCATTTTTGTTTTTGCCAAAATGCCAGTAATTGCCGAATCAAAATCGGAAAAAGTTGAAACTAAAGAAACTACCGGAAGTGCTTGGCAATATTCGCATTTGGTTTTGGGCGCATTAGCTATTTTTGTATATGTTGGAGCAGAAGTTTCAATTGGTAGCTTTATGATTAATTTCTTTTCTGAAGATTCTATTGCTGGGTTAGCCGAATCTGCTGCCGCTAAGTATGTTGCGCTATATTGGGGAGGTGCAATGGTAGGACGTTTTTTTGGTGCAACCTCTATGTCAAATACTAGTTCAACCAATAAATTTTTATTTTCGGGAATAATAGCAGTATTTTCAATTTTATTAGCTTGGTATTTGACTACTGAAATTCAATTAGCTTTTACTTTCTTTGCATTTGTAATTTTGAATTATGTTGCAATTATGATTGGTAAAAATAAACCGGCACGTACTTTAGCTGTTTTTGCACTTGCAGCAACTATTTTAGTTACTATCACAGTTTTTAGTTCTGGTATTTTTGCTATGTGGACTTTAATTGCTGTTGGACTTTTCAATTCCATCATGTTCCCAACTATTTTCACACTCGCAATTGACGGATTAGGCAAGCATACAAGCCAAGGCTCTGGCATTTTAGTGATGGCAATTGTAGGTGGAGCTATTATTCCTTTACTAATGGGAGCAATTGCAGATGCTATTGGTGTACATACTGCGTTCATTATCACAGTTTTGTGTTATGCTTACATTGCGTTTTATGGGTTTAAAGGTTACATAAACAAAAATGTACAAGTGAAAATTTAAAATAAGTAAGTATCTTTCTTAAAAAATAAAAAGCTGATAATTTTTTTTTATTATCAGCTTTTTTTTTCAAAAAGGGAAAAACTTATTTTATTTTTTTCAAAATACGAACACTGTTTCCTTTTCCTAAATATTCCATTTCGTCAAATTGGAAGCGGCTAATGAAAATTCCACGTCCGTGCAATTTTTCGGCTCGGTCGTTCAAAAGTGGATTTTGCACATTGTTCCAATCAAAACCATTTCCTTGGTCGGTAATTATCCATTGGCAAAATTCAGTATTTAGAATAAAATCAACTTTTACAGTTCTTTTAGCAATTTCAGTATCTGTAAGTCGCTGATTTACAAGTTCAGGAAGCCTATCTTCGTCGAGCGCTTCGCTTTTTTCGGCATAGCTAATGTTCAAATTTCCGTGCTCAACTGCATTTGTAATCAGCTCAGCTAAACCAAGTTCAACCCCAATTCGTTCGGAATCTTCAAAACTTTCGCGAATGTATTGCATCAAATAATCCACAATAATTGGAACTGAACGCATATCGGATTTAAAATATTTGATAAACTCCAGTTTTTCAGTGGTTTGTATTAAATTATCAAACACAGTATGTTGCTCAACAATGTGTTTGTATTTATTAAGCAAACTCAATAAATTGTCTGGGTAAACAGGCTTTTTTAAATAGTTATTCGCCCCAAGTTCTAAAGCTCTAATAGCATAATCTTCTGATTCAAAGGCTGTTGCCATTATTACAATGGCATCTGAATTGTCTCCTCTAATTTTTTCTAAAAATTCTAAACCGTCCATTTCCGGCATTTGAATGTCGCAAATAATTACATCGGGGTCAAATTCTTTGTAAAATTCGTATCCAATTTTCCCATTTTCAACAGCTTCGCAAATGAAACCTTGACGTTCTACTATATTTTGAAAATATTTTCGAGAAAAAGTATCATCTTCAAGAATAAGTACTTTCATTGTGTTAACAGCTGTATCCATACTAAAAATTTATAAGTTATGGCATTTTTTTATATACTAAATTTGTTGAAAATTAAGCTAAATAAATGAGTTTTAACCAATATAGAATCGTTTTTAATAGAGTCAGCTCAAAATGAATCGTGTTAAAATATATATATCTAAAATTCAGCATTTTAAATAATACTACATTTTTCAAGTTGAGTTTTTTATTGTTTTTTTAATTTTGTAAAAATATTAATTTCTTTTAAATTTTAAAATTATTTACCTTTAGTTTTGTTTATTTTTAGTTAAACTTTTATAGAAATTATTCCGATATAAAAAAAAACAAAATATAATTCAAAAAAAATGGTTTTTAATTGGAAAAGATGTATTTTTACTTACTTTTTTTAATTCAAAGTGTATTCTTTTTAACTCATTGATTTTTTGATATTTGTGATTTTGTTTTGAGTTTCATAAAAAAGTCTTTTTCTAAAAAAAATAGATATAAAATGATAAATAATTTGAGTTTAGTGGCTAAACAAGTATTAGGTTTTGGCTTGATTTTGGCTATTATGTTGGGGGTTAATATTTTTTCGCTTGTAAAACTCTCTCAATTGAAGCAAGATGTAGATGATGTTACAAAGCTTTGGTTGCCAAGCGTAATTGCTGTAAGTGAAATAAATACAGAGTCTTCAGCACTTCGAATATCGGAGCTTCAGCATGCTTTTAGCGGCGAAGAGGAAGAAATGTTGGTTTTTGAGCAAGCGATGGAAAATACAAAAATATATATCAATGAAGTCAAAACAAATTATGAATCTCTCTTAGGTACTGATAAAGAGCGCGAACTTTTTCGGAAAATTAGCAATAAATGGCAACGTTATACTGAGTTGAACAATGAATTTATTCAACTTTCGGGAAATAGAATGAAAGAAGAGGCTGTTTTTTTGCTCAACGACGAAGCTTTGCAGCTATTTAATGACCTAACCCTAGATTTAAATGAGCTTGTAAAACTCAATAAAAAATACGCATTCAATTCTGCCGAACGAGCCAATAGCACTTATAATTCAACACGTTATATTATTTTTACTCTTCTAGCATCTACTATTTTAATTTCCATTATTATAAGTGTCGTTTTGGTTAGAGCCATTATTAAACCTATCCAATTGCTCGAAAAAGGGGTAAAAAGTGTAGCGGAAGGTAACGATTCTTTTGAACTACAGATTTTTAATAAAGATGAAATTGGAAATTTAGCGCAATCGTTTAATAAAATGATAAAAGCGCTCCGAAAAGCGCGGCAAGAAAATCAATTGCAAGATTGGATAAAATCAGGTCAAAATCAGCTCAATGAAATTATGCGTGGAGACCTTGATTTGTCAGCATTGTCTCGAAATGTGATTACTTTTTTAGCGCAATATATTTCTGCTCAAATTGGAGCTCTTTATGTTTGGAACGAAGACGAAAAGGTGTTGAAATTGCAAGGAACTTACGCTTTTTCGAGTCGTAAATATCTGGGCGACAGTATAAAACTTGGCGAAGGCATCGTGGGGCAAGCAGCTATGGAAAAACAGATTATAAGCATTACAAATATTCCGGAAGGTTATATTGAAATCAATTCAGCTTTAGGAAGTATTGCACCAAAAAATGTAGTTGCAGTTCCTTTTTTGTTTGAAAATCAATTGGTTGGAGTAATTGAATTTGGTAGTTTGCATCCAATCAATCAACGCGAGATGGATTTGTTTGAAATTATCATGAAAAATATTGCAATGGGCTTTAATTCAGCAATTTCAAGAAACAAAATACGTTATTTATTAGAAGAATCGCAAATTCAAGCAAAAGAACTTCAAAAACAACAAATGCGTTTGAAGAAATCAAATGAAGAGCTTGAGGAACAGACGCTTGCTTTAAAAGAATCCGAATCGGCTTTGCAGGCACAACGCGAAGAATTACAAACAACAAACGAAGAACTCGAAGAAAAAACCAATTATCTCGAAAAGCACAAAAAAGAGATTATTTTGCAAAATCAAGAACTCGAAGAAGCGCGAAACAATATTACAAAGAAAGCCAAAGAACTTGAGATAATTAGCAAATATAAGTCAGAGTTTTTGGCAAATATGTCGCATGAGTTACGTACACCTTTGAATAGTTTGCTTATTTTGGCTCGAAATTTAGCCGACAATAATTCAAACAATTTAAATGGCGAACAAATAGAATCGGCAAAAATTATTTACAATAGTGGCAACGATTTGCTCGAATTAATTAACGATATTCTCGATTTATCGAAAATTGAATCTGGCAAAATGAGCTTGAATTTAGATAAATTTAGGCTTCAAGATTTTGAACGCAACGTATATTCTACTTTTAGCCACATGATTTTGGAGAAAGGACTTGAATTGGAGGTGAAACTCGACGATAATTTACCCGAATTTATTTTATCGGATTACCAGAAAATTACTCAAGTTATAAAAAACTTAATGTCGAATGCCATCAAATTTACACTCAAAGGAAAAATTTTATTTTCAATTTATGAAGAATCAAATCGCAGTTTATTTACAATTCCTACTTTAAAAGAAGCAAAAAAAATAATTGCTTTTTCGGTAAAAGATACTGGAATTGGAATAAAAGAAGATAAGCAAATGGCTGTATTTGAGGCATTTAAACAAGCTGATGGTAGCACTTCACGCAAATTTGGAGGTACAGGCTTAGGGCTATCTATTTCGCGGCAATTGGTACTTTTGTTGGGCGGCGAAATCAAATTAAAAAGTGACTATGGAGTAGGTAGTGAGTTTACTTTTTATATTCCTACAAAACTATATAATCAGCATAAAGACCTGACTATAAAAGAAGTAAATATCGATAGTGAAGAAAATAAAGCACAAAAAACTATTGACGCTTTTCTTACAACCAAAAATAATTTTAAGGCAATTCTTTCACATAATTTTGATGATAGAGCAAAAATAAATAAGACAGATAAAATTATTTTAGCGATAGAAAATGATATTTCGTTTACAAAAATTTTGCACAAAATGTGCAATGAAAAAGGATTTAAGTTTTTAGCAGCAACATCTGGTGAAGAAGGCATCGAACTTGCCACAAAATATATTCCTACTGCAATTATTTTAGATATGAAATTGCCTGAAATTTCGGGGATTGAAGTTTTAGAAATATTAAAAGAACGAAAAATAACAAGGCATATTCCAATTCATATTATTTCAAATGAAGAAGACGAAAGCGATGTGCTTAAACGAGGTGCAGTGGGTTTAATTTCTAAACCAATAAGTTCTGAAAAACTTGATAATGCGTTCATTACACTTGAAAATGTTATCAATAAGAAAATAAAAGATTTACTTATTGTGGAAGACAATAACAATTTGAGAAAATCTATCGTAAAACTTATAAAAAGTAATGACGTTAATTGCAGTGAAGCAGCATCAGGAAAAGAGGCAATTGAAATGATTAAAAATACTAGATTTGATTGTGTTGTTTTAGATTTAGGATTGCCTGATATGCATGGAACAGAGTTACTTAATTCCCTTTCAAATGAGTTGGAAATAAAAATTCCACCGGTAATTGTTTATACCGGAAAAGAACTTTCAAAAGAGGAGCATGCGCAATTGAAAAAGTATTCAGATTCGATAATTATAAAAGGGGTAAAATCAGAAGAGCGACTTTTGGACGAAACTGCTTTATTTCTGCATCGAGTAATTGACGATTTACCTGACCACATGCAAAAAATAATTACAGATATTCATACTACAAAAGATGATATTTTTAAAGATAAAAAAATAATGATAGTAGATGATGACATGCGAAATGTATTTGCACTATCTAAAATATTAAAAGAGAAAGGATTAAGGATAATAAAAGCTGAAGATGGAAAAAAGGCTTTGCAATTACTCGAACAAAATAAAGATACAAAATTGATATTAATGGATATTATGATGCCAGTAATGGACGGATACACAACCATAAAGGAGATTCGGAAATTGAAAGAACACGTAAAGCTGCCCATTATAGCACTTACAGCCAAAGCAATGAAAGAAGATAGAGAAAAGTGCATGGCTGCCGGAGCAACCGATTATCTGTCAAAACCTGTTGATATTGAACGACTTATATCATTAATTCGTGTTTGGCTTTATAGCTGATTTTTTTATAATTTTAAGCAAAATTAATTGTAAAAATGAATACAAGATTCCGCTTTGCATTAGTTACAAGTCTGATTTCTTTAGCTATAACACTTCCATTAGTTTGGGTTGTGGTAGCTAATATTTATATTTTTTTAGAAGAAAATACCGATAATCGTATTAAAATACAAACTAATAAAATAATATACGAGCTCAATTCAAAATTAGAAAAAGCGAGCCAAACAGCCAATTCTGTTGCACATTCTCTTTTAGCACTTAAACAAAATGAAATGGCATATCCCCATTTAGTTTCGGATATTTTAAAAGCAAATATTGTTTCTAACCCTGAAGTTTTTGGTATATGGACTGTCTGGGAACCAAATACTTGGAATACTCCAAAGGACAGTGTTCCTCTTGAAAGATTGGCTTTGTATTGGAATAAATTAAATGGTAAAATTTTACTTGATACACTGGTCAGTTTCAATGACCCAATTTTAGGTCAATATTATTTGCAACCTAAGAAAAATAGAAAGCTAACTATTTTGCCTCCAACAAATTATAGTATTGGAAAGAAGCAAGTAATTCTGTCGAGTATAGTTTATCCTATCATTTTAAGTAATGATTTTCAAGCAGTTGTGGGAGTAGATTTTAATTACGATTTCTTTCAATCAACGCTTACTAAATATAGCAATTATACTTCGCTGAGCATGGCAATTTATAGTAGTGAAGGTAGAGTATTAGCGCATTCTGACAGAGCAAAAATTGGAAAACTTATTTCTATAGAGGATAAAGATTTCTACCATGATGAGTTAGATTTTCTTTCTAAAGCATTGAAAAACAATGAAAAATTGAAAAAAAGTATCTACTTAAAAGATCAAAATGAATACGTAACTGTTTACCTTACTCCTATAGAAGTGCCAAACTTAACAACGCATTTTTCAATACTAATAAGTGAAAGAAATGATAAGCTTTATGCAGATAAGCAAGATTTGAGAAGTAAAATTGTTTTTTTTATTATTATTGGATTTATTGTTTTTTATGCAATTATTTTGTTGTATATCAATAAATTAATTAAGCCTTTCTATTTAGCAGTGGACTATATTTTGAGTATTGCAAACGATAATAAAATAGTAACAATAAAATCGAAGTATAAAAAATTAAGCGATATTAGAGGAAATCTATTTAAAAGTATAGAATCTATGTACCGAAGCATAAAGGAAAAAGAACAAATGATTGAGGAACAAAATTCTGTGGCAGAGTGGATTAGAGTAGGTCAAAGCAAGCTTTATGATTCGATGCGAGGCATTTTTTCAATTAAAGATATGTCGGAGAATATTCTATTTTTTCTGTGTAAATATCTTGATATTCAAATAGGTGCACTTTATTTGCATTATGAAAAAACTAAGTATTTAAAACTATCGGCTGCATATTCACTTACTTACGATGACAACATTAATAATTATATAAACATTGGCGAAGGACTTGTGGGGCAAGCAGCTCTTGATAATCGGATTGTTTCAATTGAAAATGTTGAAAATCAGTATTTTTATAGCAGCTCATCGACTCTCAAAATTTTACCCAAAAATTTAATTATATTGCCATTTTCGTTGAATAAAAAAGTAATTGGTGTATTAGAATTTGGAAGCTACGAAGTAATAAATGGCAAAAAATTGAAACTTCTTGAAGGAATACTTGAGAATATTGCTATCGCATTAAATTCGGTAATGATAGCTAATAAAATTTCGCGACATCGAAGAAATAAAAAGTATTTATAGAATTAACCATTGTTTATTTT
>DZBP01000298.1 GCA_022729915.1 Draconibacterium orientale
CTCCCCAAAGTGTATAAAATTGCTCCTAAACTAAATAATGGAGCTCCTAAAATGCCGACGGTTTCTACTAAAGGCAAGAAAATTGTTACTAAAGGGTAGAAAATTGCTCCTAAGGAGTTGTCGGTTTCTTCTAAAGACAAAAAAAATGCTACTAGAATGTGTGGTGAGTTAAAGAGGTAAAATTAATCATTGCCGAGAAAGAGATAATATTATAAAATAATGAGTTTAAATTTCGAATAGATTGAATATTTAATGAATAGTTTTCTTCAAAAAAAGCAATAAAAAGAATTAACACTCGTTAATAAAAAATAAGAATTTACATTGAAAAATATAAAAAACAACAATACAATTTCACCGAATTTAAACAGATAGAAAAGGTCATGACTTACCTCTATGCCATGTTTTTCTATGGTTTTACTTAATCGGTGTTCAATTTTTAAACAAAAAACAAATAAAAAATGATGACAAAATTTAAACAGAAATTTGTAATGTTAGTATTTGCACTTATATTATATGCAAATGCAAGTTACGCACAAAATGTATGTCCGGGTGTTACGGTAGTAGGTCGTGGTTACGACATTTTTGGCGAATATGCCAACAACAAAAGCGTGAAAGAACAGCTTTTTAGAGTAGAAAACTACCAAGCCGTGCCTATGGACGACGGACAGGAGTACAAAGTGCCAGACATTATGAAGTTGAAATTTATCAACGAAAAAGATTACAAAACCACCGAAGGCAGCAGTTTGCGCCAATATGCCAGCAGCATAAATTCAGAATTAGGCTTAGAATACGAAGGGCTTACATTTAGCGGCTCTATTGATGCCCGTTTTGGTAAAGACAAATCGGAAATACAGAAAAATTATTTCTACACCATCACCGACTGGACAAGAATTTGGGAAGTATATATAAACCCCGCAAAAGAAGACATTTTAAGAAGTCTTTTAACGCCCGATGCTCAAAAAGCCATCGACACTTGGGCACCCGAAAAGCTTTTTGATGTGTATGGAACACATTACGTTAATTCGGGTTACTTTGGCGGAGCTATGGAATACAATCTTTCCCAAAAATTTACCAACAAATCAGAAGCCCTTTCGGTTGGCGTTTCGGTAAAAGCAAAATACGCTACCATTTCGGGCAACAACAGCGTAAACTACAACAACAACGAGGTAAACGAAAGTTTCAAAAGCAACGTAAACATTATGGTGCGTGGTGGTGGCGTGCAATATGCCAACAAATCGTCGGTTAGCGACAATTCGCAATACAACAAATGGGTAGAGAGCATTCCTTCACAATCGGTTTTGATTGATTTTAGAAAAGGTAGTTTAGTACCTATCTGGACTTTGGCTGCAAATCAGCAACGCCGAAGTGTTTTGGAGGCAGCTTTCAAAGCGCGTTTGGCAAAATATCCACTTCCCGAAGGCAATTCGGCGGCTCTTATGATGGCTGACGAGTTGTTTTATTTGCGTTCGGTTTCCGAAAACAAATATTGGGACTTGTCTGGCTTTAACTATCAAGCAGAAGCCAATGCCGGTGCTAAAATTCAACTCTATGACAAAGACATCAACAATGAACGTGTACAAGGTGCCGACAGGTTTATAAAAATCATTTCGCACACGACCAAGCCCGAATTTGTTTTCCTACAACCGCAACATTCGAACATGGTTGCCGACATAGCCGGAGGAGTTAAAACGCCCGGAGCTGTGCTTCAACTTTGGCATAAAGGCGAAGACAATTATGCTCAAATGTTTAAACTCATAGAGGTAAACGGACAAAGCAACACCTATTATATAGAAAACGCTGCCAGCGGATTGTATTTAACTGCCAACAAAAACGGTGGCATTACCCAAGAAAACAAAACCAACGCCGACAACCAAAAATGGGTGTTTGAATCTGCTAATGCCAAAAAAGAAATGGCAGATTTTAATGCCAATATTATTTCCATAGAAAACGTAGCAGCCAGAGGCAAGTTTTTTGATGTGCCGGGTGCTGCCCCTAATCAAGGCGGAAAAGGAACAAAAATGCAACTTTGGAGCATGGACTACGAACCCGACCGTTATTTCAGACTTCAAGGCTCTGCCGAAGCAGGTTATTATTTCATACACCCAATGAACAGTACTTATGCTTTAGACTTAGCCGGAGGAAGTTCTAATGATGGTACGCCTTTGCAAATTTGGGATTGCAACAAATCAGCCGCTCAAAGTTTCCGCTTTGAATATGCCGGAGAGCCTTTAACTTTCTTTATTGTGCAAAAAGGAAGCAACAAAGTACTCGAAGCTTCAAACCCCGATTTAGGAAAAGATGCAGTACCTATTCTTTTAGCGACCAATAAAAATGCACCCAACCAAAAATGGAAGCTTACGTCCCAAGATTTTTGGCAATTTGTACCCGAAAATCAGAACTTTCACATCAAAAGTGCCTACACAAACAAATACTTTGACCTACCTGCCGACGAAAATTCTGCAAATGCCAATGGTAAGGAATTTAATATGTGGGATTTAGACGGTGGCAAAGACCGTATTTTCAAAATTCACCCTTCCGGTGATGCTCGTTGGGTAAACATTCAAGTACAAAACGGTGGACGCTACATGGCTGTGCCTTCTAATTCTGATAAAGAAGGTGTAAACATCATTCTTTACGATAAAACCAACGGCAACGACCAAAAATTTGCCATCATGTTTACTTCGCCCACTACTTTTGTACTCAGAACGAACAACTGGCGGGCAATAGATATTAAAGGCGGAGGCTCGGACGAGTGGAAACAAAACGGTGCAAAGGTAATGCAATACGGCGACCACTACGGCAAAAACCAACAATTTCAACTCATCTACGCCGACGGACCCAACAAAGGACGTACTTATAATTTTGTAGAAGGCAAATAATTAGTAAAACCAACAACCTATATAGTTTAAATAACTGATACGATGACTCCAAAGTCATCGTATCAGTAAAATTAAAAAAACATTTGTCGTTAAACATTAGTGAAAAATGAAAGGTGAAAACAATAGAACAATTTAGGAAAAACATTTATCGTTAATCATTCATTTTCAATTTGCTTATTTT
>DZBP01000094.1 GCA_022729915.1 Draconibacterium orientale
TTGGTCGTCTAACTGCAATTTAGTTTCGTCAGTCGGTATTTCAATTTTCTTGTCTTGATTTTGGAATCTGTCGAAGTAATCAGACATATTAATAATGTCTTCGCCTTCGGAACGGAACGGATTTGCATTTTTTATTGAAAATGTACCTTCGTAAATCGCAACATCGTTTGCACTAACAACAACTTTTGAAACTCGGGTTGGATTGAATTTAATAAAACTCAAAAGCTCGGCAACAGTAGACGTGCCTTGTGCTACAACAATAAAACCATGTGCATCGTCAGCTCCGGAAATACGACCATCAGCCATAATTAAATCGCAAACATGACCAGCAGCAGTTAAAGCTGCTACACTGGCGAAATGTCCGGGGTTAATACAAAGTCTTTTGGCTGCACCTGTTTTATTTTGTATTTTAACAGCGAATTGCAAACCGTTCATATCTTCGTTTTTGAATCCAACATTTTGTTTATTGAATACTACCGAAATATCTTTTGACCAATCGGGACCGTTTCCCTCCCAATTTGCGCTTAAGTGCTGTTTTGCCATTTTGTGTAAATACGCTTGATTACGATTCATTATTTGAAAATTAAATTGTTTTTATTTCTGTTTCTTCTTCTTCTTCGGTGTCTCGTTTTACTTTGGACATCAAAGACTTTGTAGTTAGATTTTTAGGAATAACTAAAAAAATAAAAATAGTCATTGCTAAAATTGAAATCAAAATATAATCTTTTGTTTTTTCGTCGAACATGATTTTGTATTTTGTTTGTGATTAATGAAAAGCAAATGTAAATAGTTACAAAACAGTCAATTCAGATTTATTCAGGTATTTAACAATATTTCACTTTAATTTAGATTTATTCCGTTTTATTCAATTTTGTTCAATTTTTACAGTGAAAAGAATAAAAAATTATGTTCAATAGAACTAACAATTTAGATAAGAGTAAGATAGTTTTATTGAACAGCTTATAAATTATCTGACAAATATACCAAGAATTAGTTAGTAAAATCTTGCAACTTTTCTCAAAAAAAAAATCTATAAAAAGTGTAAATATCCAAATTTTTCGTAGCTTTGTAATATATTCATTTTGCAATTAATTAGTTACTTATGAGCTTGTATGAACTTAATAATCAAATTTTAGCTGGCGACTTTCGTATTATAGTTGCAGAAAATATTGATACATATATAGTTAGAGATTTTACAATTCAAAGCGCTTTAAGTATAGAAAATGTTAATAGCCATGATTGCCAGTTTAGTTTTGAGAATTTGCAATGCAATAAGCTCATTTTAAGCAATATAAACCTTTCTCAGGTTAGCTTAAAATCATGCAATATCACAGAACTGGAATTGATATCCTGCACAAATAATTTGACTCATGATTCGAGTGAATTCTTTTTGTCGAAGCTGATTATTGAAAACAATACACCTACCCTACCTGAAATAAATTTTAAAAGCTTGGAAATAAGATATTTAGGGTTAGATGAATATAAAATTAGCATTCTTGATAAAACTTTGATTAAACTTGACATCTCGACAGATATAAAATCATCTCTTTTTGTAGAAATTCTCCGTTCTAACGTTAATCAGTTTTCATTGCAAAATGTGAAATTGACTAGTTTTTATATCAGTCATTCGTCTGAAATACAAAGCCTTAACTTCAACAAGGTAGAATTTTTAACGAGTTACCTCGAAATTAAAAATGACAGAAGCCAAGAAATAAAATTTGACGATTGTGTATTTTATTCTTTCACAGTAAATGCAAAAACAATTGAATATCTATATCTTATAAACTGTAAATTTAATACAGTTGCTTTGAAAATACAAAGATTAGAGTTTTTATGCTTTTCTGAAAATGAAGGTAAAAAAATACAAATTTCTGGAGCTGATATTAATAAAATTGTTTTAACAAATAAAAACAATACAAATATTGATATTACTCACTTTAAAATTGTAACACTTGAGTTTCAAAACCTTATCAATTTTAGCCAAATCAATCTATTTTCACCAGAGAAAACTTTTTTTAAATCTATCAAAATTTTAGGATCGGATTTACGAGATACTCGCTTTTTTAACATAAATTTCAATGAATCAAATTATTTTGAGTTAGTTCGAAGTAATATTCTTGATGCACAATTCAATAACTGCATTTTGCCCACTAGGATTAATTCAGAAAAAGACATAGCTCAAAATGCTTTTACAAAATATGATATTTTTCCGGAAAATGTAGAAAATCCAAACAGTCTAATTCATTCTTTTTCAGAAACTAAAGAAGCTTATCGACAGCTTAAAATAGTTTCAGAAAAACATAAAGACATAAACAACCAATTGTATTTTAAATCGTGCGAATATCAAACAACCTCGTCTGAATTGAGTTTGCGATTATCTATGCCTTTACGCAAAATAGATTTAAAAACATTTATAAAAAAATTACCTGAAAATTTTAAAAAAATAATTGCAATCTTAATCCCAAAAATCAAACACTATTTTTTTATTTTTCTTCAATTTTTAAAAAAAATATATATTTATTTAAAAGCCAAAGTAAAATATTATTTTCCAATAGTTAAAAGATTTTTAATTAAAGCTTTCCATTTTACAAAAAAAATCTTATACCAAACGATTCTTTTTATAAAAAAAACAATTGTTTTTATTGCAATTTTTATAAAAAAGCAAATCTTAAAACTACTGCCAATAATCAATGAAACTCTAGTGAAAATAAAAGTTTTTTTTAAAAAGGAAAATTTCAAACAATTCATAAAAAACCTTTACCCCAATTTAATTTTATTCTTTTCGCAAAGCTATATTTATTTTGCTGAAAACATAATCGAAAGCTTACATTTTCGAATCACTAATGGTACAAAGAAAGCAGTTTGGTCTTTAAGTATTGTAAAAATTTTAGGAAGAATAATAATCTTTCTTTTTAATATTTTTGCGAATATTCTAAGAAAAGTCATTTCTATTTTTATAGCTTTCATAAAAATAATTTATATAAAAATAGCTCCTGAAGCCATAAAATATAAAAGCCTTTCAAAAAATATTAGCACACAAAATATCAAAGAAAAATTAAGAAATGTAAGCCACTCTCCTATTTTCCAGAAGGCTAAAAATATTTTGCAAAAAATTAAATTATTAGTTATAAAATTTTATACTATTTTAATTCATTTTGCAAAAAAAATAGTACTATTTCTAAAAAGACATAAAAATTTCTTTTTGTATATAAAGCTTGTTGCAGTAATTTTACCGGAGATTATTATTTTAAAATTAAATAGGATTTCAACAAACCATGGAAAAAATTGGCTTCAAGGAGTTTTTTTTACTTTAACTGTACTTTTTATATCTTTTTATGTATATTGTAGAGTAACTTTTGGCTCAGAAAATGCAATTTTTGGGTTGCATAATTTCTTAAATTATCTAGAATCTTTTCCTATTTTGAAACTCTCCGATATTGAGGAAAATTATAAAATTGGGGATAATGGGTTCATTGTATTAATAAGTAGAATATTTGCAATATATGGTGTTTATCAGATAATTGCAGCTTTTAGAAAATATAAAAAATAAAAATGTTCATTTAATTCTTAATCAAATGAACATTTTGATTGTATATTTTTTTTAAGCGTTATTCATTTTTTTATACCTTTGCGCAAACAAAAAAATAATATGCTAAAAATAGGTGTTTTAGTTTCAGGAAGTGGAACAAATTTACAATCAATAATTGACTCAATTAAAGCAGGTCATATTCAGGGAGAAATAGCAATTGTAATTTCTGACAAAAAAAGTGCTTTTGGGTTACAAAGAGCTATAAGTGAGAATATTCCATCTGTTTTTATATCAAAAAAACAGGCAGGAAGTATAGATAATTTTAATGCAGAAATTATACGAGCATTAAAGAGTTACTCAGTTGATTTAGTTGTACTTGCAGGATATTTAAGCATTCTGTCAAAAGAATTTATCCAGGCTTATCGAAATCAAATAATAAATATTCACCCTTCACTTATTCCATCTTTTTGTGGAAATGGTTATTATGGTTTGAAAGTGCATGAAGCAGCTATAAATCATGGAGTTAAAGTAAGCGGAGCAACTGTTCACTTTGTTGATGAAGGCACCGATACCGGAGCCATAATCTTACAAAAAACAGTAGAAGTGCTCCCACTCGACTCAGCTGAAACGCTGCAACAAAAAGTTTTGAAATTAGAGCATCAGCTTCTGCCTCTTGCAGTTAAGCTTTTTTGCGAAAAAAAATTAAATATCATTGAATTGGAAAACAAACCAACTAAGGTTTTAGTTTTAAAATAACTAAGAATTTAGTTGGTTCAAAATTATTTAAAATGTTCAAAATAAGCAATCTTTACGAGATTTATAAAAAGCATCCGGTTATTACAACCGACACTCGAAATCTCCCCCCCCACTCGCTCTTTTTTGCACTCAAAGGCGAAAAGTTTGATGGCAATGAGTTTGCGAGCAAAGCGCTAGAAAATGGTTGTGAATACGCAATAGTTGATAATAGCAAATACGCTACAAATGAGCGAATTATACTTGTCGATGATGTTTTAAAAACCTTGCAAGATTTAGCTAATTTTCACCGAAATCAATTTTCGATTCCAATTTTAGCAATTACAGGCACAAACGGAAAAACAACGACTAAAGAGCTAATTTCGAGTGTTTTATCAAAGAAATACAGAGTTCATTTTACTAAAGGAAATTTGAATAATCACATAGGCGTGCCAATGACCTTATTATCAATGCCATTTGATACTGAAATTGCTGTAATTGAAATGGGTGCAAACCACCAAAATGAAATTGAATTTTTATGTGAAATAGCAGAGCCAACTCATGGGCTTATTACAAATATTGGAAAAGCTCATATACAGGGCTTTGGAAGTTTTGAAGGTGTAATAAAAACTAAAAGTGAATTATATAAGTCTCTGATAAAAACAGATGGAGTAATTTTTTATAATTCAGATAATGAAATTCTTGTAAAATTAGAAAAGACCAAAAAAACTGTTACTTACGGAATCAAAAATGCCGAAATTTTAGGTTTAGAAATTTCAGCAGAGCCTTTTTTAGCGTTAAAATGGACAAAACGCGAGGTCAATTTATTTGAGCCTCAGTGGTCAGGTAAAGAAAAACACATTCAAACTCAGCTAATTGGCAGTTATAATTTTGAAAATGTGCTTGCTGCAGTGTGTATAGGTACTTTTTTTGAAGTTGATAAGAAGCAAATTAAAATTGCGCTTGAAGAATATAAATCGACAAATAATCGATCACAATTTGCTAAAACTGAGAGGAATGAGTTAATTTTAGATGCATACAATGCAAACCCTTCGAGTATGGCAGCAGCGTTGTCCAATTTTTCAAAAATGCAGAATCCTAATAAAATGGTTATTTTAGGCGACATGCTTGAACTAGGTGAAATATCTGAATTTGAACATTCTAACGTTTTGAAAAAAGTAAAAGCAGAAGAAAATTTAAAAGGTATTTTTGTAGGTGAAATGTTTTATAAACTAATTACAAAAGACAACGAATTTCTTGCATTTAAAGATTCAAATGAGTGTGCAGAATTTTTGAAGGAAAATAAGTTTGAAAATCAACTCATTTTGATAAAAGGTTCACGCGGAATTCAATTAGAAAAAATTATTCTCTATTTATAATAGTAAAATATATACTATAAAATTTTATGAAAAAAAGTGGATTACGTTTAATACAAGACTATGTAATGATAACGCTGGGTATCTTTTTAAATGCTTTTGCATGGACCGCGTTTTTAGTTCCGGCGCATATCGTTGGCGGCGGCGTTACTGGTATGGCAGCTGTATTTTATTATGCAACTGGCTTTCCAATAGGTTATTCATACTTGATAGTAAATGCATTTTTACTAGTATTAGCATTTAAGATATTAGGTGCAAAATTTGCATTAACAACAGTTTATGGCATTTCTGCAACCTCAATATTTTTTATGATTTTACCGGAATTTATTACTTCAGGTTTAGTAGATGACCAATTTATGTCTGCGCTATTAGGCGCTGGTCTATCGGGTGTTGGAATAGGAATTGCAATTTCTAATGGTGGTAATTCAGGCGGTACTGACATAGTTGCATTAATAATAACTAAATATAAAAATATCAGTCCTGGCCGCATAATTCTTTATATTGATGTAGCAATAATAGGTTCTTCTTGGTTTTTAGAACAAGACATTGAAAAGTTGGTTTACGGTTATGTGGTAATGGCAGTATTTGCATACGCTCTTGATTTAGTGCTTGTTGGAAAGAATCAGTCGTATCAGTTTATGATTATGACAAAAAAGCAAACACTTATAGCAGAGCGAATTGCAAGCGAGATAGGGCGCGGAGTAACATTATTGCATGGTTATGGGTGGTACTCAAAACAAGAAACTGATATTGTAATGGTAATTGCTCGAAAAGAAGATAAAATTCAGATAATGAGAATAATAAAAGAAACTGACGAACGAGCATTTATTTCAGTTGCCCGAGTTCAAGGAGTTTTTGGACAAAATTTCGATAAAATTAAAATTTAAAATAGATTCTGATTAAAACTTTGCCGACCAACTATAGACCATAATTAAAACAAAAAAAATGAAGAAAAATTATTTTTTAATTGTGCTTGTACTCTTTGCATACGCCTGTAAACAAGGCAAAGAGGCTAAAAACGAGGTGAAAGAGTATACTATTGAACAATTTATGAGTAGTATAGACATCAATGGTAGTTCATTTTCGCCCGATGAAACGAAAATTTTATTTTCGAGCAATAAAACAGGTATTTACAATGCTTTTGAAATAAGTATAAATGGCAAAAAAGAGACTCAATTAACAGAGTCAAAAACGAAGTCAACTTATGCAGTTACTTATTTTCCAAACGATGAAAGAATCCTATTAAGTGCTGATAATGAAGGAAATGAAATATTTCATTTGTTTGTAAGAGAGCAAAATGGAGAGATAAGAGATTTAACCCCAGATTCGACAGCAAGAGCTCAATTTATCACGTGGTCAAGAGACGGAAAGAGTTTTTATTACACATCAAACAAAAGAGATTTGCAATTTAATGATGTGTACAAAATGGACATCAAAACATTTGATTCTCAAATGATATACTTGAATAATGATGGCTATGAATTAGGTGCAATATCGCAAAGCGGTAAATACCTAGCTCTCACCAAAATAATAACAAATGACAATTCTGAAATTTATCTTTATAATACTGAAAATAAAAAAATTAAGTTAATAACGCCACGAGAAGGAGAAATTAATTCCCAGCCCTCACAGTTTAGCCTTGATGAAAAGTTCCTTTATTTTTTAACAGACGAAGGGAGCGAATTTACTTATCTTAAAAAATATAATATTGAAAATGAGGAGTCTATTGAGGTTTATAAGGAAAATTGGGACTTAATGTATGCCTACTATTCTTATAATGAAAAATATTTTATTGTGGGAATAAATAAAGATGCTAAAACTGTTATTAAAGTATTTGATAATAAGGCAAATGAGGAGATTATGTTTCCAAAATTTAGCTCCGGAAATATAAGTTCGGTAAATGTGTCGAAAAGCGAAAAACAAATGTCGTTTTATGTAAGTAGCTCGCAATCACCTCGAAATTTATATGTATATGATTTTGAGAAGAAAAAATATATTCAATTAACAAATTCACAAAATGAAGAAATTGACCCTAGCCATCTTGTTGATGCTGAAATAATTCGCTATAAATCCTTCGATAGCTTAGAAATACCTGCTATTTTATATAAACCATTAAAAGCAAGTTCTACACATAAAGTTCCTACTTTGATTTGGGTACATGGCGGTCCGGGAGGGCAATCACGTGTAAATTATTCGCCAATGCTTCAATATTTAATTAATCATGGTTATGCAATATTGGCAGTAAATAACAGAGGAAGTAGTGGATACGGAAAAACTTTTTATGGACTCGACAATTTAAAGCATGGTGAAGACGATTTGCAAGATTGCATTTATGCAAAAAATTATTTAGCTAAAACCAATTGGGCTGATACTTCAAAAGTTGGAATTATTGGTGGTTCGTATGGCGGTTTTATGGTAGCAGCGGCTCTAACTTTTACTCCTGACGAGTTTGCTGTAGGAATAAATATTTTTGGTGTAACTAATTGGTTAAGAACACTTAAAAGCATCCCACCCTGGTGGACTTCTTTTAAAGATGCGCTTTACAAAGAAATGGGAAATCCTGAAACAGACTCAGCTTATTTATATAAAATTTCACCACTTTTCCATGCAAATAAGATAAAAAAACCATTTATGGTTTTGCAAGGAGCAAACGATCCAAGAGTTTTAAAAGTAGAATCAGATGAGATTGTAGCTGCTGCTCAAAAAAATAATATTCCGGTAAAATATATTGTGTTTGAAGATGAAGGACACGGATTTAGAAAAAAGGAAAATGAAATAAAAGCATACAAAGAAATATTACTTTTCCTAGATGAACATTTAAAAAAATAAGTGCCAGTACTATTTTATTTTGCAAACATTTTTACTCAAATAATTTTTAAGCACTTGGCAAAATGAAATATACAATTAAATTTGGTCCACTACTTAATTTATAACAAACTTCTAAAAAAATTAAGATAATAATTTTTTTAGAAGTTTTCTGGTTTTATTTTTAACCTATAAATTTAAAGTTTCTCTTAAATTTGGATAGTATCTTTTGCTGGCTTTTACTTTTTTCCCGTTTTGGAGAGTTACAAGGTATGTTTCTTTTTCATATTTCTCAATTTCAGCTATTTTATTGATTCTTACAATACTAGAACGATGAATTCGAATAAAATCTTTTTCATTTAAGTTGTCTTCAAAAAATCGCATTGTAGCTTGCTTAATATGTTCTTCCTTTTCTGTATTTATAACTACATAATCATCAGCAGCTTCTATCCAATAGATTTCGCTAATTGGAATAATCTTAATTTTTGAACCATTTTTAACCACTATTCGGTCAAGTGTTTCTCGTTCATTATTGACATGCTCAATAAGTCCAGAAATAGCAGCATTTTGATACTGTTTGTTTTCGATAGTTTTGATAGCTTTCATAATAGCTTCTTCAAATTTTTCAAAAGAAAACGGTTTTAGTAAATAATAAATAGTATTATACTCAAAAGCTTTGATTGCAAATTGGTTATAAGCAGTTGTGAAAATAATATGAGGCATAAAATCTAAAAGTTCAAGCATTTCAAAACCTGTAAGTTTAGGCATTTGAACGTCTAAAAAAATCAAGTCTGGTTTAAGTTCGTTAATTGATTTTACACCATCAAAGCCATTTGTACATTCAGCAACTAACTCAATTTGAGTAAATTCAGCTAAAAATTTTTTTAATAAATTTCTAGCCAACTCTTCGTCTTCAATAATAATAGCACGTAATTTGTCCATTTTGTATGTATTTGAATTATAACAATTTACAATAATTATACGTTTTGAGGTATTTGCAACCTTACGAAAAACATAGTTTGAGATTTTTCAATCTGCAACAAATTTGTTTTTTGATATGTCAAAAACAATCTTTCCCTAATATTCTCTAAACCAACTCCTTCACCTTTCTTGGTGGTATAGGATTCCGGATCAAAATTATTCGAAATTTGTAATGATAAAAACCCATCGGTAAATTCACTAACTGTCTGAATTGTAATAGGTTCTAAGCTTTCATGTACACCATATTTTATTGCATTTTCGTATAGAGGTTGTAAAATCATATTCGGAATTAACAAATCGGCAAGTTCTGTGTTTGTTTCAATGACATAATTCAACCTAGAACCAAAACGAATTTTTTCAATTTCTAGATACCTATTTATATTTTTCAATTCGTCAGAAAATTTTACCATTTTATTTTGTGAGTTGCTAATAGAATAGCGTAAGTAATCCGAAAGTTTTAAAATCATAGAATGAGCTTTGTCAGGCTCAGTTAAAGTCAGATAACTAATTGAATTTAAGCTATTAAACAAAAAATGAGGATTTATCTGCGATTTTAAAGCTTTTAATTCAGCTTCTTGAACAGCAAGTTCTAATTGCTTTTGATTTTCATTTTTTTCGTCGAGCTTGCGTGAGTAATCGATTAAATAATACGCAAATACAACAAAAAGAAAATAAAAAACTCCTGAAATGAAGCGAAGCATATATGTTTTTTTCAAAAATAAATGATAGGTCATTTCGTTAGGAAAAATATTTTCTAATATATAAATACCAATTTGTAGCCAAAATAAAGTTATTAAGAAACCTAATGTAATGTGATTGAGCACGATATTAAAAATCGAATTCTTTTTATCTTTTATAAAAAATAGTGAATAGCCGGTAAACAAACCCAAAATTGCATAAATAACATTAAAAACCGAGCTTTCTACTATTGCTATTTGAATCTCAAAATTGTAATTGAATAATAACCACGACGAGTGAATTGCACCAATTAAAAGCCACAGTATCAGATAAGTAAATAGGAATCGTGGAATTGTTAGAATCGGATTTAACATATTAATGAACTTTTAATAAAAGACACACAAAAGAAATTAAATGAAACATTTTTAGTAGCTTTTCTCAACGTTTACGAAATTTTATATTTTCAAAAATATTGAACTCACAAAAATGATTAAGTTCCAAATTTTGGCAATAAATTTGATACTATATACATATTTATTATTTATTTTTAATAATTTTGTCTGTTCAATGTGATAAAAATTTAGTTGTTTGCACAAAAACGTAATGAAGCCAAAAAAAAATTGGCATTTAAGTTTCTATGCATACAAAATTGTTCGTACAAAGTTAGTATTTTTAACGAAAAAAAGATAGTTTTTTGTACTTTTTTATAAAATTTTTTTATAAAATATAACAATCAAAGGTCTATTGTATAAATTAGCAAATAAAATTTTTTAATAAGCATACTGCAAATTTTTTATAAAAAATAACCCGCATGAAACTACGACTTTTTTCTTTTCTTTTTTTATTACTATTTGCAAATAAATTATTAGCACAAGATTTAGAAATTCCGGTTATAGACTCTGTTAGTGTAAATTTGAACGATTTTAAAGTTCAAATTTCTTGGTCATATCCAAAAAAATCGGAAATTCATGGATATCGTATAAAACGCAGAGTATATGGAGTTTCCGGTGTTATTGATGGCAGTTTTGTAAATATCATTACACTAAATGACCCAAACCAGACATGGTTTATTGACACAACTTCAGGTTATTCACTTACACAAACTTATATGCGCCAAGAATCGTATGTGATTGAAGCCTACCACTTTGATGGTTCTAATTATGATTACAGCAATTTAAGCACAGAACATAAAACGCTGTGGCTTAAAGATATAGAATTTGATAATTGCAAAAATGAAAATAAACTAACTTGGGAACATTATGTTGGTTGGAATGATAGTATTTTGGAATATGAAATTTACTGTAGTGCAGGTCAAATAAATGATTATAAACGAATTGCTAAAGTTTCGAGCAGCGAAAAACAATTCATTCATACAAATTTAAATTCAAATGTAAATTACTATTATTTTATTAGAGCTAGGCATAAAAATGCTAATAAAACAGCTTCTTCAAATACAAAATCCATTTTCAGTAAGCAACCTATCCCACCTTTGTACATGAATGCAAATCAATCAGAAATTGTGGATATAAATAAAGTAAAGATTTCATTTTCAATAAGTTTAGATTCTGAAATTGAAGATTTTAGACTATTGAGAGCAGAAAGAGAAACGGGAAATTACGAGCTACTAAAAAAGATTGAAATTACAGATTATCCATTTCAATTTACTGATAGTGTTGATATTAGCAAACAATTTTTTTATAAAATACAAGCTTTTAACAATTGTGAAATGCTAATAAAAGAAAGCAACTTAACATCGAATATTGTTTTAAATCTCCAGCTTTCAGATGCCGAATTTGGCTTGGTTAAATTGAATTGGACTAGCTATAAAAGATATGAATCGGGTATATCTAACTATAATATAATGAGGCAAGTAGGAACAAATACGCCTGAAAAAGTTTTTGAAACTTCAGATACTTTAGCCAACAATGCAGCAGGAAATTTGATAAACGATATGATAGCGAATGGAAATTTTTCAGGAAATATTTGTTATTATATTCAAGCTATTGAAAATGAAGGAAATAGTTCAGGTGTACAAGGTGTTAGTACATCAAATCGTGTGTGTATTCCTCTCGAACCGAAAGTTTTTGCTCCAAATGCTTTTAATCCACTTAGTTATATCGAAAAAAACAACGTTTTCAAGCCCTTCGTTTCATTTGCAAAAAGCTATAAAATGCAGATAATCAGTAGATGGGGCAATGTGGTTTTTGAAACTGAAGATTTAAATCAAGCTTGGGACGGGCGAATAAATGGCGAACTTGCGCGCGAAGGTACCTACATTTACATCATTAAAATAACAGCTCCTAACGACGATTATTTTGAAAAAACAGGAAATATTACCGTATTTTATTAACGAAAAACTTTTTTTCAAATAAAAAAACCGAACCTAAAAAAGATTCGGTTTTTTTTGTGCCCAGAACAAGAATCGAACTTGCACTCCAGTAATAGGAACATGGCCCTCAACCATGCGCGTCTGCCAATTTCGCCATCTGGGCTT
>DZBP01000299.1 GCA_022729915.1 Draconibacterium orientale
TAAGGTTATAACCAAAACTTTTCTTATTTTTGTGAAATTCTAAGATTATAACCCGTAGAAAAATCTCAACTTGGGTTGCATTTCTTAAAAAAAACTTGCAGTATCCTATTCCAAAATTCCTTCCAAGTTCAATAAAAAGGCATATTCCAGTGCGGTGGTTTTGTATCTGTCGAAGCGTCCTGATGCGCCGCCGTGTCCGCTGGTCATGTCTATATCCATGATTAACATATTGTTATCTGTTTTCATTTCACGAAGTTTTGCAACCCATTTTGCTGGTTCAAAATATTGCACTTGCGAATCATGTAGTCCAGTAGTAACCAACATATTAGGATAATTTTGAGCTTTCACTTGGTCGTAAGGCGAATACGAAAGCATGTAGTCATAATACTCTTTTACTTTTGGATTTCCCCATTCGTCAAATTCTCCGGTTGTAAGTGGAATTGTTTCATCTAACATGGTGGTTACCACATCAACAAATGGCACTGCCGCCAAAATTCCGTTGTATAAATCAGGTCGCATGTTGGCAATGGCACCCATTAACAATCCTCCAGCACTACCTCCCTCAGCATAAAGGTGTTGCGGGCTTGTAAATTTTTCTTTCACCAGAAATTCAGCACAATCGTTGAAATCGGTAAATGTATTTTTCTTTTTCAACAGTTTTCCGTCTTCATACCATTGTCTTCCAAGCTCTTGACCGCCACGAATGTGAGCAATAGCAAAAGAAAAACCTCTATCGAGCAAGCTCAAACGAGTTGAAGTAAAATAAGGTTCCATACTGTAACCATAAGAACCATAAGCATATAACAGCATTGGCGATTTTCCATCTTTTTTCAATCCTTTTTTGTACACAATCGAAACTGGAATTTTTGTTCCATCGGCAGCCGTTGCAAAAAGTCTTTCGGTTTTATATTGGCTCTTATCGTAACCACCTACAACTTCTTGCTCTTTCAAAAGCGTTTTTTGCTTGCTGCTCATGTTGTAATCGAAAGTAGAATTTGGGGTCGTGAGCGAAGTATATTCGTAACGTAAAATTTCTGTTTCAAAATCGGGATTTATCGAAACTCCGGCACTGTAAACAGGCTCGCCAAAATCGAGATAATGCTCCTCTTTTGTTTGCATATTGATGATACGCAATTGATTAAGGGCTTTACTACGCTCCTGCACTACCATATAATTTTTGAAAAGCTCAACGCCTTCTAAAAGTACATCGCTACGAGTGGCAATAACTTCAGTCCAATTAGCTTTACCAGTTTTATTTTCAGGCGTTTGCATTAGTTTGAAGTTTTTTGCGCCATCAGCATTTGTTGTAATATAAAAACGGTCTTCAAAGTGCGAAATAGAGTACTCCAAATCGCGTTTGCGTGGTTCAAAAATTTTAAATTCTCCATACGGTTTATCGGCTGCAAGTATTTGAACTTCAGTAGATAATGTTGATTGCGAACCAATTACAAGGTATTTTTTTGATTTAGTTTTGTAAATATACGTGCTAAACGTATCATCTTTTTCAAAGAAAACCATCACATCTTTTTCATTTTCTTTGTCTAACGCATGTCGCCAAATTTTATCACTTCTCAAGGTAAGTTCTTCCTTTGTGCTATAAAAAAATGTTTTATTGTCATTAGCCCAAGTTACGCCGCCGGTTGTGTTTTCAATTTTGGTTTTCAACAATTCGCCGGTTTCCATATTTTTCACATAAAGAGTGTATTTTCTACGACTTACCGTATCAATTCCATAAGCAAGTAGCTTATTATCAGTACTTATACTCATGCCACCAATCTGAAAATACGAAGTACCTTCCGCCATTTCGTTTCCATTGAGCATTACTTCTTCTTTTGCCTGCATAGTTTCTTTTTTGCGGCAATAAATTGGATATTGTTTACTTTCTTCAAAGCGCACATAATACCAGTATCCATTCTCTTTGTATGGAACTGATTCGTCGGTTTGTTTTATTCTTCCGACTATTTCGTCGAAAAGTTTTTTCTGAAAATCTTCAGTATGCTTCATTACTGCTTTTGTGTAAGCATTTTCGGCATTCAGATAATCAATTACTTCGGGGTTTTCGCGCTCATTGAGCCAATAATAATTGTCTATACGCGTGTGTCCATGAATAGTCAATTCCTTTGGAACTTTCTTAGCTACAGGAGGTTTCATAGTTATTTGTTCGTTTTTTTTGTTACTACAAGCCCAAGAAAACATCAAGAGCGAAGTAAAAATTAAAATACTTTTGAATGTGTAAGTTTTCATTTTTTATAGTTTTAATGAAATTAAGTTATATTGGTTTAGTAGATATTTGGTTTTTACTTTCGCAGAATTTATCAATTAAAATCAAATTTTCGCAATATTAATGATCACATCTACTGCTTTTTGCATCGATTGAATGGGAATATATTCGTATTTTCCATGAAAATTATGCCCGCCGCCAAAAATATTGGGTGTAGGCAAACCCATAAACGAAAGCCTTGCACCGTCAGTTCCACCACGAATTGCTTTTTTTAAAGGAACAACTCCTGCACTTAACATCGCCTTTTCGGCTTTATTTACTATTTCAATAACAGGTTCTATCATTTTTCGCATATTTTTATATTGCTCTGTAACTTGAATAATTACCGTATTTTCGCCATATTTTTGATTCATAAAATCGGCAGCCAAACGCAAAAGCTGTTTGTATTGCTCAAAATCTTTATCAAAATGATGTCTGATAATATAGTGTATTTTAGACTCTTCCACATCGCCTTGCAGTTTGGTTAAGTGAATAAAACCTTCGTATCCAGTTGTATGTTCAGGTCGCTCGTGAGCAGGCAAAAGTGAATTAAATTCCATAGCCAACAGCATAGAATTTACCATTTTATTTTTTGCATATCCCGGGTGAATATTTCTTCCTTTGAAGGTAACTAAAGCACCAGCAGCATTGAAATTTTCATATTCCAGTTCGCCCAGTTCGCCGCCATCGATTGTGTAGGCATAATCTGCACCAAAAGCCTGAACGTCAAACAAATCCGCTCCTCTTCCAATTTCTTCGTCGGGCGTAAAACCCACTTTAATGGTTCCGTGTTT
>DZBP01000095.1:0-8221 GCA_022729915.1 Draconibacterium orientale
GAAAAGGCTGAAATAAGCACCAGTGTTTTTTTAATTGGAGCAAACCTTTTTGTAATCCAATAAATTTTAATTATTTGGCAAAACTAAATATACAATTTAATTTTGTTCTTTGCTTTAGATTTCAGTTGCTGATTAAAAAACATTAGAACAATGTTAAATAAAAAAGCTTCTAAAAGAAACTTCATAGCTAAAAGCATTAAAATTCAATTCTTTTGATAAAAAAATTGAAAACTAGAAAGTTATTTTTAGAAGCGTTTATTCTTTTTTTTGATATTAAAAAGGCATATCATCATCTGGAGGTGGCGGCATATCAAAATCGTCATTTTCGGGAGGCATTGGAGGCTCATAACTATCTGTCTGTTTGCCTGTTGCTCCTTTTCTACTTATGCGCCATGCATCTAGGTTCACAAAATAGCTATCTTTCCATTTGCTTCCTTTTAAATTGAAGCTAACAGTTACCGTTTCGCCTACTTTGTATGGATTTATTAAATCTGTTTTATCTTGAACTAATTGAAATTTAAGAAGTTGCACAAAATTATTATCAGGCACTTCTAAAATAAACTCTCGTTTTGTGAAACGCTCGCTTACTTTTTGTTCTTTGAATATTTCTACTAATTTGCCGCTTATTTCAAAATTCATAGTTTTGAATTATTTAAAAGTAAGAACTAAAGCCAAGGTTTTTTAATATTTTTCGTTGATTAGTTTCAAGAAAAATATACCTGATAACTATTCTTCAATAATTGTAATTTTTTCAATTACATCTCCGGCTCTAATAGCATCAACTACTTCTAAACCTTCGTAAACTTTACCAAAAGCGGTATGTACGCCGTCTAAATGCGCAGTATTTTGACGATTATGACAAACAAAAAACTGTGAGCCACCCGTATCTTTTCCGGCATGTGCCATCGATAAAACACCTTTATCATGGTATTGTTTTTCGCCATTGGTTTCGCATTTGATTGTGTAGCCCGGACCACCAGAGCCAGTGCCTTTTGGGCAACCACCTTGAATTACAAAACTTGGAATCACTCTATGAAATGTCAATCCATCATAAAATCCTTGTTTTGATAATTTTACAAAATTCTGAACCGTTCCGGGAGTTTCTTTTGCGTACAAATCTACTTTCATTGTACCTTTTGAAGTAACTATTTCTGCTTTCATGTTTTGTTTTTATAAGTTGTTGTTGTTTTATAACAAATTCTTTTTTGATGAAAATTTAATCCAATTTTCATCTATTTTTTAGAAAGTATATTTATAAAAATAACAATTCAATAAGATGAATAAATATTTTTTAATTATTTCATATTGAATTAATTAGGAAATATTTATTTCTTATTGAATTGTGCTTGACTTATTTTAATATTTGATAAAAAAATCTAATACTAAAATTATTTTGTTTTTTCTTCAGTAGCTTGTTCAGCTGGAAGTATTTCAAGTAATTCAATTTCAAAAACAAGAACTGAATTTGGTTTAATTACTCCACCTGCACCACGTTCGCCGTAAGCAAGTTCTGAAGGAATATACAATTCCCATTTTGAACCAACAGGCATTAAAAGTAATGCTTCTGTCCAACCAGGAATAACTCCACCTACTTCAAAACTAGTTGGTTGTCCGCGTTGTACCGAACTATCGAAAACAGTTCCATCAATGGTTTTACCTGTATAGTGTACCGATACTTTGTCCGTTGCCAAAGGTTTTGGACCTGTTCCTTCTTTTACTATTTTATATTGCAAACCACTTTGAGTTACTACAATTCCAGCTTTTTTAGCATTTTCTTTCAACCAGCTTTGACCTGCTTCTAAATCTTTTTTAGAAGCTTCCATTTGAAGTTCTTGGAAAAAAGATTGAAGAATAATATTTGCATTTTCGTTGTTAATTAGCAAATTAGAATCTTTAGCAAGCGCTTTTTTCATAGCTGCAATCATGATGTCATAATTGAGTTCTTTTAAACCAGATTGTGCAAGATTACTACCCAAGCTAACGCCAAGTGCATAACTAGCTGAGTCTAATTTATTCTCTAATTTTGCGGCATCTTTGTCTGAATTACAAGCTGAAAAAACAGCAAGAAATAAACTTAAAGCAATTAATAATACTTTATTCATTTTTGTTTGAATTTATTAAATTATTTGTTTGTGAGATTTAATTATTCGATTGAATCAATTTGCATAAAATCATTTTTTTATGCTCAATTTGAAATGTTTTTTATTTTTTGATAACTTTAATCAGCTCTACATCAAAAATTAGAGTTGAATTTGGTCCAATACTTCCACCAGCACCTCTTTCGCCATATGCAAGATGTGGAGGTATAAACAAACGCCATTTTGAGCCTTCGCTCATCAACTGAAGAGCTTCAGTCCAACCTGCAATTACTTGGCTTACACCAAAAGTTGCTGGTTCGCCACGCTCTACTGAACTATCAAAAACAGTTCCATCGATTAGCATACCATGATAATGCGTTGTTACTTCATCGTTTGCCGTAGGTTTTATTCCTTTTCCTTCTTTCAAAACGATGTATTGTAAACCGCTAACAAGAGTTATAACTCCTTCTTTTTTAGCATTTTCAGCTAAAAACTTTTTGCCTGCTTCGCTATTAGCTTGCAATTTTTTGCCAGCTAAACCCTGAAAATATTCTTGCAAAAGAGCATTGGATTGCTCCATTGTCATTTTTATATTCGTTTTAGAATATGCATCTTTGAGTGCTGCAGCAAATACATCGGCATTAATTTCGGTTAAGCCTTGTTGTTGCAGCGAACTTGCAATATTTATGCCTAATGCGTAGCTTACACTATCTAACTGGGTTTTCATATTGTTTTGAGCCGCTAGTTCAATGGTTGAAAATATTATAAATGTAATAATTAAATATTTCATATTTTCTTTAAAAAAAATAAATTAGATAAGAAATTTATGTTCTTACACACGCATTTTCTTATAATTAAGAATTAAGAATTAAGAATTAAAAAAACATAATTCATAATTCATAATTCATAATTAAAATTAGCGTCTGTTTCTGCTATCTCTATCACGGTCGCGATTGTCTCTTCCTCTATCGTCGCGTCCGCCTCGGTCGTTTCTAAAATCGCCACGTCCACCTCTATCGTTACGGTCGCCTCTATCGTTGCGGTCGCTACGTTCAAAGTTTCTTCTTTCCTTTTCTTCCGGCATTCCTTCAGGACGAGGTAAAAGTGCTTTGCGTGATAAGCGAAGTTTTCCACTTCGTTGGTCAATTTCAATGAGTTTTACTTCAAATACATCGCCTTCTTTCAAAGCTTCTTCAACGGTAGCTAGTCTGCGCCATTCAATTTCTGAAATGTGCAACAAACCACTTTTTCCGGGCATAATTTCAACAAATGCACCAAAAGAAGTAATTTCAACTACTTTTCCTTCATATACTTCGCCAACTTCGGGTACCGAAATAATTCCTTTAACCCATTTTACAGCTTTTTCGATGCTAGTAGCATTTGGTGCAAGAATCGAAACAATTCCGTAACCATTTTCTTCATCTATCGAAATCTCAGTTCCGGTTTGTTCTTGAATTTGTTGAATAATTTTACCACCAGGACCAATAATTGCTCCAATCATATCTTTTGGAACTTTAAACTGCTCAATTCTAGGAGCATGCTCTTTGTAGTTTGCTCTTGGTTCTGCAATAGTTTCCAATATTTTACCTAAAATATGAAGTCTTCCAACTCTAGCTTGTTCAAGAGCTTGTTCCAAAATTTCATACGACAAACCGTCAACTTTAATGTCCATTTGGCAAGCAGTAATACCGTCTTTTGTGCCGGTAACTTTAAAATCCATGTCGCCAAGGTGATCCTCATCGCCAAGAATATCCGAAAGTACCACGAAATTTTTGTTGTCGGTAATCAATCCCATTGCAATACCCGAAACTGGTTTTTTCATAGGAATTCCAGTGTCCATAAGTGCAAGAGTTCCAGCGCAAACCGTTGCCATTGACGAAGAACCGTTTGATTCTAAAATTTCAGAAACTACACGAATTGTATATGGATTTTCATCAGGAATCATTCCTTTTAAGGCTCTGAAAGCCAAGTTTCCGTGTCCAATTTCTCTACGACCTACGCCGCGGCTTGCACGAGCATCGCCAGTTGAAAATGGAGGGAAATTATAGTGAAGTACAAATTTTTCACGACTTTGAAGCATGGCATCATCAACCACTTTTTCTTCTCTCTTTGAGCCTAAAGTAACTGCTGTAAGTGATTGAGTTTCACCTCTTGTGAAGATTGCAGAACCATGAGCAGCAGGCAAATAATCTATTTCGCACCAAATTGGACGAATTTCGTTAGTTTTTCTGCCATCAAGTCTTTGTCTATCTTCGATAATCATTTTTCTAACTGCCTCTTTATTAACATCATGGTAATATTTATCAATTAGCATTTTAGTGGTATCGTCGATATTTTCAGCACCATAAGCTTCTTTAAAATCGTCTTTAATTTTTGAGAAAGCGTCAGAACGTTCTTGTTTTGGTAAGGCTGATTTTGCAACTTTATAGATTTTGTCGTAAGAAAAATCTTTTACTTTTTGCAACAATTCTTCATTATTAACTTCGTGGCAATAAGTTCTTTTAGTTGTTTTTCCCATTTCTTGCGCAAGCTCAATTTGGGCTTTGCAAAGAATTTTGATTGCATCGTGCGCTACTTTCAAGGCTTCAATCATTTCAGCTTCAGACACTTCGCTCATTTCTCCTTCTACCATCATAATGTTTTCGGCAGTTGCGCCTACCATTATGTCCATATCGGCGTATGGAATTTGGCTGTAAGTAGGATTAATTACAAATTCGCCATTGATTCGTGCTACTCGCACCTCGCCAATGGGTCCGTGAAATGGAATGTTTGAAACAGCAATAGCTGCCGAAGCTGCTAAACCTGCTAAAGCATCGGGCATATCTACTCCGTCGGCTGAAATCAAGTAAATATTTACAAAGGTTTCTGCGTGAAAATCGCTTGGGAAAAGTGGTCGCAACACACGGTCAACAAGGCGGGAAATTAATATTTCGTTATCGCCCGGACGACCTTCTCTTTTTACAAAACCACCGGGGAAACGACCTACGGCATAGTATTTTTCTTGATAATCTACTGAAAGTGGCATAAAATCAACGTTGTCTTTAGCGTCTTTGGCTGAAGTTACAGCCGCTAAAATCATTGTTTTACCCATTCTAACTATCACTGAGCCATCGGCTTGCTTGGCTAATTTTCCTGTTTCAATAGTAATGGTTCGACCATCGGCTAATTGAATTTCTTTAATGAATTCTTTATACATGTTTTTGTTATTAGTATTCAGGCTGTTAGTGGCTGAATCTTCCTGTATTCAAACTACCACCGGCAGCTACTAGTGTATTATATTATTGTTGTGTAAAAATTATTTGCTATTTTTTTGAAAATAAAAAGAGAAAAGGTGTTTATTTTTATTTTTACAATTACAAACATCTAAAAATAAAAGGCAATTGATTCAATTGCCTTTTATTATTTAATTGATAACCTTCTTTTTAGTAAGTAAACTATGTTGAGTAACTAATTTAGAATTCTAAAAAAAAGCTATTTTGTAAAAAGTCTTTCGACAAAAAACGGTTTCTTTGAGTATCAAAATTTTTGAATAATTGGCAATGTCTTTCATTCTGCTTTTGAACCAAAAAAATCTGAATTTTAGAATACTATTTACGAATGTTAAGACTTTTAATAATTTCTCTGTAACGATTAATGTCTTTGTTCATAAGGTAATTCAAAAGTTTTCTTCTTTTACCAACTAATTTAAGCAAAGCTCTTTGTGTTCCAAAATCTTTTTTGTTGCGTTGCAAATGCTCTGTTAAATGAGAAATACGGAAAGTAAACATAGCTATCTGTGCTTCTGCTGAACCTGTGTCTTCTTTTGATTTTCCGTAAGTACTAAAAAATTCTTGTTTTTTTTCTGATGTTAAATACATGTCTTGTAACTTTTTAAACCAAACCGCATTTGGCTAAATAACGGTTTCGTATTAATGATTATTTTTATAAATTGCGGGCAAAAGTAAGTATTCCTTTTTATACTACAAAGTACATTGCTTATTTTAGTGTTATGTCTTTAATGTGTATTTGTTTTAATTTGTTTATTATTAATTATTTACGTTTGTATTTAATTTTAGAATTCAATGTTAAATTTATTTAAATCTTCAAAGTTTGTTAATTTGTAGTCGAAAATAGAAAGTTTTCGGCGGAGTGGATAGTTGTTGCGTAGATTTTCAAAGTTTTTACTATTTTGCCTTAAATTTTTATCGTCATTTTGAATATTGTATGAAATATTTATAATTTCTGTTTTTATTTGTTCTATATTTTTATGCGAACAATCAATTTCAAAATTTGTTTTTTCGGGTAATGGAATTAAAATTTGCTTATTTTGTTCTACTTTTAATTTGAAAAAATCACAAATTGCTACGAAACTATTCCAAGTACAATTGGCTTTTCCGTCAGCGGAATAGCCAGCAATATGTGGAGTTGCAAAGCTTACCAGCTTGAGTAAATTTTCGTTTATTTCGGGTTCGTTTTCCCACACATCAAGCACAGCTCCGGCAATTTGTTTTCTACTAAGAGCTATTTCAAGTGCATTATTATCAATGACTTCTCCACGAGAAGTATTTATTAAAAAAGTTGTTGGTTTTAGTTTATCAATAAAATCTGAATCAACAAGATGGAATGTTTTAAATGTTCCGCTTTTAATCAGAGGAGTGTGAAGAGTAATAATATCGGCTTTTTTTTGAATCGTTTCTAAATCTACAAAATCAGTTGTGTTTTCAAGCAATTGGCGAGGCGGGTCGTTTAATAAAATATTCATTTGCAGTTTTTTAGCTATGTTTTCGACTCTCTTACCAACGTTTCCTACACCAATAATTCCCAATGTTTTTCCAGCAAGCGTAAATTGATGTTTTTGAGCTAAATTTAGCAGAGCCGAATACATGTATTGCTCTACTGATTCAGCATTGCAACCAGCAGAGTTTAGCCAAATAATATTGTTTTTTTTGCAATATTCCGTGTCAATATGGTCAAATCCGATAGTTGCAGTGGCAATAAATTGCACATTTGTATTTTTTAACAAACTCTCATTGCACTTTGTGCGAGTGCGAATAATAAGCGCATCAGCATTTTTAATTTTTAGATTATTAATTTCATTTGCTGGCAAAAATTCAATACTTGCAATTTCATCAAACAAGCCTTCGAGAAAAGGAATTTTATTGTCTGCTATAATTTTAATCATCTACTTTTACAATTTCTCAATTTCTTGAATCGAAAGTTTTGTTATTTCGGAAATCTGTTGGTTCGTATAATTTAATTTTTTAAGTTCTTTTGTCATTTGTATTTGAACTTCTTTTTTTTGTTTTTCGGCTTGTTCTTTTTGTTTTTCAGCTTGTTCTTTTTGTTTTTCAGCTTGTTCTTTTTGTTTTTCAGCTTGTTCTTTTTGTTTTTCGGCTTCTAATATTTTTGGAATCAAATCGGCTTCTGCTTCAATGTAACCGTCTCTTTTGGCGGTATCTAGCGAGTTTTTCAAATCTCTGTAATAGGTCAAACTGTCTTCGTAAGCTTGTCTTTCACTTTCATTAAGATTATGATATTCAGCTATTTTAAACACTTTCTGAAATATCTTATCCTTTATTTTTTCTGGAATACGTTCAAATTTATCCAAATATTTTAAAATAAAAAGCCATTTATCGAGGTGCGTTTCTAATTCATCTATTTTTTTATCGAAATTCGGAATTTGGACAAAAAGATAAGTTAATTTGTCGTAAAAAACAGTTTTCTTTTGAGTGTCAAGCAATTGAACTCTATTGATTATCGTTTTGTCTTTCTCGGCATCGTCGAAACTGAAATCTAAAATAGCAATTGCAAATACGGCTTTTAACTCAAAATCCCAGTCGCCGCCTTTTTGTGCTTGCTCTTGAATAGGAAATGTTGAATAAAAAAGCGTGCGGTCTTTGAAGAAAATTTGTTTTGCTTTTTGCATTTCTACAATAAATTTTTCGGCTTTTTCATTTTCGCAATAAAGGTCAAAAACCACATTTCTGTCTAGTTTTGTTAAACCCAATTTATCGGTTCTTTTGTATGTAAGGTCTTTTATAACAACACCTTGCTCTTGCAAGAGTGCATTCAAAAAATCAATCAACAAATCTTTATTTGGCTCTTCGCCAAATATTTTCTTAAATCCAAAATCCGTAAATGGATTGATGAATTTTACCGTTTTT
>DZBP01000095.1:8321-12397 GCA_022729915.1 Draconibacterium orientale
AAATATTTTCTTAAATCCAAAATCCGTAAATGGATTGATGAATTTTACCGTTTTTTTTATTTTTGTTTGCTTTGGCATAAACTAGTTATTTTGAGACAAATTAGTTTACAAAGATACACATTTTTTGTCTGTTTTTATGAAAATATTCTTTTTTAAGTTCCTTTTTTTTTAAAGCTTTCAGAATACCAATAAAAAACTTAATTTTGTACTCTTTTTAAATAATTTTGTTAGGCTTAGATATTGATTTTCAAATATCAAAGTTATTGTAAAATATATTTTGTTTTGTCAAATTTAATTAAAATGTTTTATGAAAATACTAATTGTAAAATACTTACCATCAGGGAATGATTCAAATACAGCAGAGTTGTTGGATTATTTTAAATTACGAATTAAAAAATTTCACAGCATCGAAGAAATTGATTTGTTGGAAAATCAACCTCCTATACATAACCAACTTTCAATGATTGCCTACAAAAATCGAAATTTTGGAGGAAAAGAATTGACCGATGAGCAAAAAAAAGCGATTGAGCCTATGGATAAATTAAGTTTGCAGTTCAAAAATGCTGATTTAATTGTTTTTGCTTATCCTATGCACAATTTTTCAATTCCCGGAATTATTAAAACGTATTTAGATGCAGTTATTCAAAAAACAATCCTTTTTAAGACAATTAACAACGAATCGAAAGGATTGATGGGCAAATCTAAATTTATAAATATTTATACTAGCATGGGAGCTTACGATAGAGAATACGGCTTTATGGATAATGCAAAAGTAGTTATGAAAATAGAACTAGATTTTATGGGATTTGTTGATTATGAGTTTGTTCATGCAAGTACAGGAAATGCCGTAACTCGAAAAATTCATATAGCAAATGCTCAAAAAATAATTGACGGAATTATCCAGAAATGGAATTTATAATATTAAAATAGAATATAAAATTTTATTACTAAAAACAATCCACAAAAATAACGAAGAAAATAAATTGTAAGGTATTTTATTTTAGATATATAATTTTATATTTTTTTCGACAAAAAACATTAATGAAATACAACATAATAGTAATAGGAGCAGGTGCAGCGGGTTTAATTGCAGCTGGAAGAGCCGCAGAGCTTGGTGCGAAAGTATTGATTTTGGAAAAAATGAATACCGAAGGAAAAAAACTACTCATTACCGGAAAAGGCAGATGCAACATTACAAACGAAGCCTCACAAGCTGAATATTTTAAACGAATACACCCCAATGGTCGATTTTTGAAGCACGCTTTTTCTGAGTTTTTCAACACAGACATTGTACAATTACTTAATAAACAAGGACTTGAAACAAAATCGGAACGTGGTGGGCGTATTTTTCCGGCTTCTGACAGTTCGAAAGATGTGCTCAATGCACTTTTGAATTGGAACAGCAAAATGGGCGTGAAAATTCAAGTAAATTCAAAGCTGGAAACAATCATAACAGAGAATGGACAGTTAAAAGCGATTGAATATCAAATTAATGGACGAAAAGAGGTTTTACAAACCGAAAAACTAATTGTTTGCACCGGAGGAGCTTCATATCCCGCAACTGGTTCAAATGGTGATGCTTACAAAATTATCAAATCAGTTGGTCATAAAATAGAGCCCATTCGTCCGGCGCTTGTTCCGCTTGAAACTGAAGGGGATTTAGCCGAAAAACTTATGGGTCTTAGCTTGAAAAATGTTACTGCCAGTTTATGGGTAAATGGTAAAAAGCAGGCTGAAGAATTTGGCGAAATGCTTTTTGCTCATTTTGGTTTATCTGGTCCTATTATTTTGACTTTAAGTAGATTAGCTGTAGATGAATTGCGCAAAAACAACAAAATAGAAATCAGCATTGACCTAAAACCTGCACTCGACGACCAAAAACTAGATGCACGACTTTTAAGGGATTTGAATGAAAATGGGAAAAAGAAAATCGGTACTATTTTCAAACTTTGGCTGCCCGGAAAATTAGTACCTGAAATGATGGAACTTGCTGAAATTGATGCAGAAAAGGAATGCCATCAAATTTCAGCCAAAGAGCGTAAAAAGATTAAAACATTGATGAAAGATTTTCGATTCAAAGTAACCTCGGCTCGTTCATTTAAAGAAGCAATTATTACTGCCGGAGGTGTTAATACTTCAGAAATTGATTCGAAAACAATGGAATCGAAGTTAATCAAAAACCTTTATTTTGCAGGTGAAGTGATTGATTTAGATGCTGATACAGGAGGTTACAATTTACAAATTGCTTATTCCACTGCTTGGCTTGCAGCTCAATCGGCAGCCAAAAAAGAAATAGGCACCAGTGCTATTTTAATTTGAGCAAGCCTTTTTGTAATCAAATAGATTTTAAGCACTTAGCAAAACAAAATATACAATTTATTTTGCCTTAGTGCTTATAAAATTAGATAACTTTTTAAATTTTAAAATACGACTATAATTACAAGACTTTAAAAAAAATTTGATGCTATGTTAAAAATAAAATACTTAATACTTATACTTCCTTTGCTGTATGCTTTTTCGTGCAAAAAAGGCAAAAATGTAGAGCCTAAAAAAGAAGAGCCAACAACAACGGACACAATTCTTACTACCCAAAAGGTTGTAGAAGAGATAGTTATATTGCATACAAACGATATGCATGCAAGCATAAATAATTTTGCTCGATTGGCATTTATTGTGGATAGTATCGAAAATTTATATTCAAATGTCTATCTTTTTTCAGCAGGCGATATGTTTAGTGGAAACCCGATTGTGGATATGCACGAACAAAAAGGAATGCCAATGGTTGACTTAATGAATGAGGTTGGTTATGACTTAGCTACACTTGGAAACCATGAATTTGATTATGGTCAAATACTTTTAAATCAACGAATTGAGCAAGCTCAATTTCCTGTAATTTGTGCCAACTTAGTGGTAGAAACTGGCGAAATGAAACCATTAGAACCTTTTTATCAATTCACAACACCCAAAGGAAATAAGATTTCAGTTGTTGGACTGCTCGAAAACTTTGGAAATGACCACATTCCGGCAACTCACCCCTTAAAAGTATTGGGTTTGAAATTTGAAAATCCAATACCTACAGCACTCAAATACACTTATTTAGCTGCACAGTCGAACGTTTTTCTTTTACTTTCGCACTTGGGAAATTCGTATGATGAGTATTTTGCGGGGCAAGTATCAGGTTTTCATGCAATTATTGGCGGACATAGCCATACAACCATTTCAAGTATGACTTCAGTTAATTCAACAATGATAACACAGGCAGGCTCTAATTTGAAATATTTGGGCGAAATAAAAATCAAACTCGAAGATGGAAAAATTGTGAACAAAACCTACAAATTAATTAATCTGAGCACAAAAGGCGGAGGTATAAATACACAATTAACTGCAAAAATAAACCAGTATAATGACAATCCGGTATTTAAAGAAGTAATAGGTACAGCAGTTCAAAGTTTTGAAGGAAAAGAAGAGCTAGGTAGCTTTTTCTGCGATGGATTGACACATAAAGAGGGAATTGAGATAGCGTTTCAAAATGATGGTGGCATACGTATTGGTTCAATTGCTCAAGGAGATATAACAATGTTTACTATTTTTGCACTCGACCCATTTGGTAATACTTTATTATCACTTGAAATGACAACCGATGAAATTCGTTCGCTTATAAAAGCTGGATTTTACGATGGAAGCATTGGGCTAAGAGTTTCGGGAATTAAATATACGGTGGTTTATCAAAATAGTGTGGTTAAAGATATTAAATTACAACATTATGACGGTTCTTTTTTAGACGAAACAAAAACCTATAAGGTTGGAATTAGCGATTATATCTACAATTCGTCAAAATTTGAACATCACAACGAACCCACTTCACTCGGAATAACCACAGCCGAAGCGATAATTCAATACTTAAAAGATGTAAAAACAATTGATTATAAAGGCACTAAACGTACCTTTGTAGAAGGTAAATAAAGCGACAGTAATCTTACTTTTTAGAAATTAAAACTTATTTATAAAAAAAAGTATGTACTTATTTCTACTTTACGAAGTTAAAAATATAAATTCGAATAGTAAAAAAATAGTAA
>DZBP01000096.1:0-4180 GCA_022729915.1 Draconibacterium orientale
TTATTACCAAATTGTTTTTAAATTTTTGTTTCTAAAACATATAATCACCTGATTTATAATATATTATTCTCAAATTAACTCATTTTCAAATTACCCCATTTTCAAATTTTCAAATTTACTCATTTTCAAATTTACTCATTTTCAAATTACCCCATTTTCAAATTAATATGCCAATCAAATAAAAAAAGGTAAAAATCAATAGTTAAACTTTTCGATTAACTATCAATTTTTACCTTTTATTTTTTATCTTTTATCTTTTATCTTTTATCTTTTATCTTTTATCTTACTCTTCAGTTTGCAGCAATTTACGGCTTCGCACGTAAGCAATAAGTACAATCACAAAAACCGAAGCTACTGAATAGTAAACCCATTCAGGCACCGGAACAGGGTCGCCTTGTGCGTAAGAATGCAAGCCCGACAAATAAAAGTTTACTCCAAAATACGTCATCAAAATGCTGGCAAAACTTACCAACGAAAGTAAATTGAAAAAATATTTATTGTTGAGAATAGGAATAAATCGGGTATGCAAAACGAAAGTATAGACAATAACCGAAATCAAAGCCCAAGTTTCTTTTGGATCCCAGCCCCAATAACGTCCCCACGATTCATTTGCCCAAATGCCACCCAAAAATGTGCCGATGGTAAGCATATAAACGCCAATAATGAGTGTCATGTGGTTAACGTTGGTAAGTTCGGTAATGGTCAAATTAAACTGTTCTTTGTGTTTTGTACTGGCAAAAATAATCAAAATTAAGCTCAAAAAACCCATAATTGCACCGAGAGCCAAAAATCCGTAGCTTGCTGTAATAATAGAAACGTGAATTGTAAGCCAATATGATTTAAGCACCGGAACAAGCGGCGTAATTTCGGGATTCATCCAGCTCAAATTGGCTACCATAAGTGTAATTGAAGCTAAAATGGCAGTTGCCGACAAAGTAATGGGTGATTTTTTCATAAACACAAAACCAGCCAGCATAATAGCCCAAGCTATGTAAATCATTGATTCGTAGCCATCGCTAAAAGGTGCGTGCCCCGAAATGTACCAACGCAAACCCAATCCGTAAGTATGGAAAAAGAAAAGAATAGCCAAAATAACAGAAAAAACAAGCGTTGCTTTTTTCAATTTCATGGCAGGTTTGAAAATTCCGACAAACAAAATGATAAGGAAAATAAAGCCAATCATGCCGTAATAACGAAATAAACGCTTGAAAATATTAAGCTTTAAATAATGAATTTCCAAATCCAATTTCGATTCATCGGGAATAATTTCGGCAGCATACTTTTTTTGGTATTCTTGAATGGATTTCAAAGCCTCATCAGCATCTTTCCAATTGCCATCAGTCCAAGCTTTTGTAATTTCGGTATAGTACATCGAAAAGGCAGTTTTAGCAAACTGATGAGTTGTGCTGTCTTTAATTTTTCCGGCATCGAAAGGAGTAAGCCAGCTTTTTTCAACTTGCTCCGGATTAGGAAATACACGCAAATATTGCCATGTAACTATCTGATACATAATATTTATTCTTTCGTCAACGGCAATAACTTCTTTGTCGTATTTGCTTTGTTCCGATTCGGGTTTTGCAAAAGCAAGTTCGCTTTCTTGCCCCAGAATATAAGTTCCTTCGGTTTCGTTAATCAAATCGTTGTAGCAAACATAATCGCCTTCTTTTCCCAATTTCTTCATCAAGTCGGGGTTAGCTACTTTAATCATTTCTACTGATTTCCAGTAATTTGAATTAAAAAGTAAGCCTAAAAATACCTGATTAGAATTAAAACCGTCCCATTCTTCGGCGCGAGCTACTTTTCTAAGTACCTCATTGCTCATTGTTTGCATAGGTTTAATACGACCGTTGGGGTCTTGAACCAGCAATTTACCAAAAAGTTTGGCGTGTTCGGGGCTGTACTGCATTTTTTGAGGTTCTTGAGCAAATAAATTAGCATTGAGCCCTAATAAAAGTAACACCAAAACTGCAACTTTATTTCGTTTTTCTCTAATGGCTGAAGTGCGGCGCGAAAGTTCAGCCAAATAGCTACTTTTGTGAATTAAAGACCAAACCATTCCTAAAAATAGCAAAAAGTAACCGAGATAAGTAACAAATGTACCGAGTCCATCACGATTAACAGAAAGAATCGTTCCTTTTTCGTCGGTATCATAAGAAGATTGATAAAAACGGAAACCTCTGTGAGACAATATATTGTTCATAAAAATACGATAATCTTTTTCCATGTTTTTTTCTTTGTCAATCAAAGTAACTTCGCTAGCATACGATGAAGGGCTGTGCGAACCCGGATAGCGTTCAAGCTGAAAATCTCTGAGTTTCAACTCAAAAGGCAATTCAATTTCCTTGTGTCCGTAAGCAATTTTGTACTTTTGGTCGCCAAGTTTTAAATAATCAATCTGGCTACTTCCGGCAATTTCCATTACTCCTACTTCATCGGTATTTTTCTCGTCTGAAGCTTTAAAAATAAGAGCCATTGAAGTAACTCCATTGGTTAAACTTCCTTTTTTGTAGCGAATTTTAGCTTTTGAAGAATAGGATTTTATTCCAAATTTCAAATTGTTGGTTTCAAAAATATTTCCGGGAATAATTTCATTTTTTGAATTGGCAGCAAACACAGTATCTACCTCACCTTTTTCATTGAAAAGACTTAACTTAGAAGGAGATACAATAAATAATTTGCCGCTGTTAATAAACAATTGAATATTTTGAGGCGATTTTGTGTTGAGAGTAAAATTTCCGCCATTCATAGCAAAAACTTCTCCTTCTTTCAAAAAGAAATTGTCAATTCCTTCGCTTGTAGCCAACAAAAGCTCAACCATAGGCGAACCGGTAGGTTCAATTTTAAGCGAAGTGCTCGGATTAAGAACTAATTTTTTGAGTTCTAATTTTATATTTTTGCCATCAAGCTTGATGTTTTGGCTAAACTTATTTTTGAGATAAGGCGAAACGAAAAGCGGCTTTTCAAAAACCAATTCTTCGTTTTCGGCAATTTTCCAAACTCTAAGGTAATTGTTTTCAGAGGTAAATTTGTTTTGCGTTTCATTTTCGCGAATGTGCATTGTTCCCTCATAACTAATGTAACGAGTAATTCCAGCTCCAATTAAAATAATAATAAAAGCCAAATGAAAAAGCAAGATGCTGATTTTTTCTTTTTTGTAAAGTTTGTAAGTAAAAACATTACCTATCATATTGATAACCAACAATAATTGCAATAATTCGAACCACCAAGCATTGTAAACCATAAACCGAGCTACGGGTGCTCCATAATCGTTTTCGATAAAAGTAGCTACTGCCATTGAAGCAGCATAAGCCAATAGTAAAATTCCCATAAAAGGCATTGATATAAAGAACTTTAGAATCTTTTTCATATTAAAATCTGATATTATCTATTTGATTTTCTAATTGATTTTTATATTTTTTAAAATGTGTAAATATAACTAAAAAAGGAAATAGTACAAAATAAAAAGTAGCTAGAGAATATTGAAATTCATCTAACTACTTTGTAATAAAGATTTTGTACGAATTAAAGTACAAAACTATTTTAAAGATTTCGTGTAATTAACAAGCATCCAACGGTCTTTTTCCACAGGAATTTTTGTTTCGCAATTTGGCATATTTTTAGTTTTGTCGCCAATGATTCCTTTGTAATACAATTCGCCGTCAGTTTGTTTTTTTACATCTGCTGAATTTAAAGCACGCATGTTAGCTTTCCATTTTGCAGCTTTTGCTCCATCGTTCAATCTGGCAGCACCGTGGCACGATTTGCAATGCAAAGTATATAATTTTTTGCCCGTACCATCATCAGCTTGACCGGCAAAAGGATTTTTTTTGGTTTTGTACTCAGCCGGAACGGGTCAATCGGTCAAAATGCCAAAGCTTGTGATTGACAATACAAAAACTGCAAGTAGCAGAATAGATTTAATTTTATTTACTTTTTTTGATTAATTAATACTGCTTATCCGCTTCGCTCATGTAATAATTTAGTATCTTTGCAATAAAAAATGGTAAAAGAAGATTACCCTAAGAATTTTCAATAATTTCTATCAAAATTCAAAACAGAAGAAGACTGTTGGAATTATCTATTTGCAATTCGTTGGTTAAATGGATTTTATTGTCCAAAGTGTAAAATAACTGAATATTTAAGAAAATTGGTTGCTATTTGTTGTAGTTTTTTATATCTA
>DZBP01000096.1:4280-12396 GCA_022729915.1 Draconibacterium orientale
AATAACTGAATATTTAAGAAAATTGGTTGCTATTTGTTGTAGTTTTTTATATCTAAATACAACAAATCGACCATAAAATGTATAATTAAATAAATTGTACTACTTTATCCATCGGTTTTCGTACTTTCTTTACCGATTGATAAGAGTCTTCGCTCGAACGGTAACCCACTGCTAAGCAAACCGATGCTGTAAGTCCTTTTTCGGTTAAACCCAGTATCTCATCGTATTTTTCGCGTTCAAAACCACCAATGGCACAGGAGTCGATGTTTTTCATAGCGCAAACGGTCATTAAAGTTCCAAGTGCGATAAATGTCTGATTTTCAAGATAATTGAAAATATTTTCGGTACTTTTTCCAACCAGAAATTTGCGAATTCGTTGATTGTAAGCTGCCGTGCGTTCGGGTTCTTGGTTTCGCACTTTGCCTATGTAAGAAGTGTGATTATCAACATCTTGCTCAGTAAATTGATTTTTTGTGCACAACACAAAATAATGCGAAGCATCGGTTGCTTGCTTTTGATTCCATGTAAATGGCAATAAAGCTTCTCTAATTTTTGGCGTTTCAATTACCAAAAGTTCGTAATGCTGAAAACCAAACGATGTAGCCGAAAGACGAAACGATTCGAGCAAATCGTCTAAATCTTGCTTATTTATTTTTTTTGTTTTGTCAAAAATTTTAGTGGCATATCGCCAGTTTAATTGTTCAATGATGTTCATTTTATATTTATAAATTATTATATTAAAAAAATATTGATACAACAACAAAATGTCGTTGTATCAATAAAAAATTATACTCAAATAATAGCTATTCATTGTTAAAGAAAAACTGAAAATTAAAACTTTAACATTTCAAAAAAACAAAACCTATCAATATTTTACGATTTTCTGAGTAAAAGATTCTGTTTCAGAATGAATATTTATAAAGTAAATACCTTCTTCAAAATCAGAAAAATCAATAACTACTGAATTTTGGTCTGCCTGTTTTTCAATGATTTTTTTTCCGGAGATATCAAAAATTGAAATACTATAATTTATAGTCAAATTGCTAATATTCAAATTGTTGCGAACTGGATTCGGAAAAAATGAAAAATTAGATTCTTTTGGATTTTGAATCGATGTAATGTCTTGTTTTTCATACACTTGCACATAACCAGCATTGTTGCTATTGTTGTCGTTGTAAGGCGTTCCTATTGCTATCCAATTACCAACGGCATTGAGCGAACAAGTCCAACCAAAATTATCGTCGGTGCCTTCTTTTCCGTAAATATCGTTGGCTACTTGCACCCATGCATTGTTTTTATTCTCAAAAATACGAACAACTCCTCTACCAAAATCATACGATGTAGAGCTTACGGCAAGCATTGTACCTGAAGCATTTAGGCTAACTGCTTTGCCCGAATATTCACTTTCTACTTTGCCGTCAATGTCCATTCCTATTTGCGTCCAGGTACTTTCAGAATAGTTGAAAACTCGCGTATGTCCGGCTGAAGCTAAATCATTTGGGTCGTTGTTAGGCGCACCAACAGCTAAAATATTTCCCTCAGAATTTAAACTTACCGAATTCCCAAACCAATCGACAGAAGCTTCGCCAACCAATTTTTCGCCCATTTGAGTCCAAGAATCGCCCATATTTTTAAAAACTCTAACCGAACCTTTGCCTTGCCCATTATATTGAGTACCAATAGCTACAACCGTTCCATCGTCATTCAAATCTATATTGCCAATGAAATCATTTGTTGCTTCTCCTTGAATGCTATTTCCAATTTTTGTCCAAGAATTGCCCGAATACTTATAAATTCGCACTTCGCCGCTATTATCAAGATAATTGTCATTCCACTGTGCATTTACAGCTACAATAAATCCATCGGCGCTTATGCTTACTTGATTGCCAGAACGGTCGTCAGCAACTTCACCATCAATATCTTGACCTAATTGTATCCAACTATCATTTACTAATTGATAAACTCTAGCATGCCCACAATTTGAACCGGCATTATTGCCATCGTTGTATTCTGCTCCAATAGCCACAATAGTACCATTCGCATTTAAAGCCACCGAAAAACCCGATTGGTCGTTCGAGGCTTCGCCAATAATGTCGTTGCCTAGCTGTTGCCAAGTACCGCTGTTGTTTCTATACACCTGCACTCGCCCAGCATTAGTTAATCCGGGTGCTGTAAATAAATCTGCTCCAATAGCTACCACTGAGCCGTCAGCATTGATGCTAACCGATTGACCATAATATTCATAACTTTTTTTTCCAGTAAAATCTGCTCCTACTTGCTGCCAAGAATAAGTTTGAGCTACAAGATGGAAACTAAGTACTAACAATCCCATCGAAATAATAAATATTTTCTTCATGTTTAAATTTTTTTTTATAATAGTAATAAGTTCGTTTTACTAATTTGAACTTTTTTTTGAATGTCCAAATTACAATATGAAACGAAAAAAAACATTTAAAAAGTATTAAAAAGTATTATTTTAATTTGGTTAATCTCAATTACAAAAATAAACATAGTTATTGTTCAGAATTACAATATATTACATTAAAAAAACAGTCTAAAATTTTCACATATTGCAGCGAAAATCAACCAAATTTGAAAAAAATCAAAAATTAAAATAGTTTGGTATTTTAAAATTGAATAGTAAAAAAAAAAATGGAATCAGTAAGTTTGTAAATAACTAATTAATTGACCAATACAATGAGTCTCATTTATCGCAAATATTTAAAATGAAGAATTCAAAAAGCGCATCGAAGCATTTTCTGCATTTATCTCCACTAAACTTCCAAACGGTAAAACCATATTTTTATCCACATGACCAAACGGAAAACCTTTAATAATTGGAATGTTTAAGTTTTTCAATCGGTCTTTGATAACTTGGTCTAAACTAAAACTGTCGTCGGTATTTTTTTGAGTTTCGCAATTGGTAAATTGCCCCAAAACAATTCCGGCAGCTTTTTGCAAATGTCCTCCAATAAGCAATTGTGTCAAAAAACGGTCAATTCGATATGGTTCTTCGTCAATGTCTTCAAAAAATAATATTTTCCCTTTTGTATCAACCCAATATTCTGAGCCCAAAAGGGTTACAAAAACAGACAAATTTCCACCCAACAATTCGCCTTTTGCCTTGCCTTTGTGCTTACCTTTGGTTTTTCCAAACGACAAAATTTCGGGATTATCGGCAAAAACAACATTGTTGCCTTCACCAAAAAACACTTTTTCGTAACTGTCAATTACAAAATCAGTAAAATTAGCCAAACCCATTGGCGCATGAAAACCTTTGAGATTCGATTTTTTCCAAAATGCAGTTAGCAAAGCAGTTATATCAGAATATCCGGTAAATATCTTTTTATTTTTAGCAATTAACTCAAAATCGATGTGGGGCAACAAACGTGCTGCACCGTAACCACCTCGCACACAAAAGATTCCTTTTACTTCGGGGTCAGCAAAAAGTGTATGCAAATCGTCTAAACGTTCTTGGTCTGTTCCTGCTAAAAAACCATTGTGTTTGAGCGCATTAGGTGCAATTTTTACTTTTAATCCAAACTGTTCAAAATTTTGAATAGCTTCGTTTAAACGCTCAGGATTAAATGCACTTGCTGGAGTCAAAATTCCAATTGTATCTCCTTTTTGCAATTTTTTCATTTTATTTTTTTTATTTATAAGTATGAATCAATGTATATTTTATTTTCCAAGTGCTTAAAGTTTATTTGATTACAAAAAAATATGCTTCAAATAAAAAAGCACGAGTGATTATTAAAATTCTAAAAAACAAAATTAGTCTTTTATAGATTGAAATTCAACATTTTATAAAAAATATAATTTCAAATTATTTAGAATAAAAACATCACAAAACTAACAAAGTAGAAGTAAATTAAGCACAAAAAATGTAAATTTATTGAAAAGCAAACTCAATTTCGATGCTAGTGCCTTTATATAGTTCGGAATTTATTTCAATTTTTCCTCCCAAAAGATTCACACAACGTTTTACAATCGACATTCCCAAACCTGTACCTTGAATGCTTTCAACATTTTCCCCTCTATGAAATGGTTCAAATATGTGTTTCAAATCGTTTTTTGAAATTCCAATTCCATAATCGGTTACTTTCATTTTCACCATTTTTTGTGATGTGCAAACCACGTCAAAATCTACCGTTTTTGTTTGTGGCGAATACTTTACTGCATTGGAAAGCAAATTTGAAATAATATGTCGAAGCAACACTTTATCGGTTATAATGGTTGAAAAAGCTGAAGTATATGTAAAATTGATTCGCACAGCCTTGCCTATCGAAATGTGAATTTCGTCGATAATTTGAATGCAAAAAGCCTCTAATTCAAAAGGTTGCGAGTTAAAAGTAAATTTTCCGCTGTAATCGCGTCCCAAAAGTGAAACACCATCGAGCATTTGATTCAGATATTGAATGGCATTAAAAATACGCTGAAACACAAGCTTTTTCTTTTCTTTGTCCCACCTAGCCGAATATTTTTCAATAAGTTGAGTATTTGAGTAAATTCCGGCAAGCGGTGTACGAAATTCGTGCGACACAATCGAAATAAAATTGCTTTTTAACTTTCCAAATTCGTTTTCTTTTTCAAGTGCTTCTTTACTTTTTTGCTCAGCCATTTTGTGTTTTGTAATATCTAAAATATTCAAAACTACAGCATTTACTTCATTATTCAAAAATGTAGGGCTAAAATTTAACTCAAGCCAGATTTTATTTCCCGAAAAATTTTCGATTTCTTTTTCGGCAAAAATAATTTCTCCAATGAGTGATTTTTTGTACAAATCGATAAAATTTTCAGCATTTTTTTGGTCAAAAATGGCATAAATGCTTGTTCCAATTTTAAGATTTTTATTGAAAATCAATTTAATATTTTCTTCAGCTTTATGATTAAAAGCCTGAATACAACCAGTTTTAGAAATAAGTGCAAACGACAATAAATTGCTTTCAAAAATAGCTCTAAAACGCGCTTCTGAATCTTTGAGCTTGCTTTGGTTTTTGATTCGTTCGGTAATATCCTCAATATGAAGCATTACCGTTTTTGGCATAATAAAAACATAATTTACCGAAAAATATAAAATTTCTCCATTTTTTTGATGCCAACTCGTTTGCTCAAAAAAGCTTAGTTTTTTTTCAAAACTTAGTTTTACATTTTTATTAACTTCTGCTAATTCAATAAAAATTTCATCTACTGTTTTTCCTCGCAAATCATTATCTGATTCACATAATTTGCAAGCTTCATTATTGTATTGAATAAGAACAATTTGGTTGTTCTTTTTCTCAAAAGTAAAAGTTGAAATAGGAATATTGTTGTATTGAGCTTTCAACTTTTCATTTTCTTTGAGCAAAATACTCAAAGCCGCTTTATAATCGTCTATCGAATTGAGATTTTTAAAAATATCTTGCATTTTTTTAATTTGTTGTGAACCCAATTTAATTGTATATTTTTATGCCAAGTGCTAAAATTTAATTGATTACAAGAAATTTTGCTCCAAATAAAATAGCACCTGTGCTTAATTTATGCTAAATGTGCAATTCTACTGATAAGTTCGCGTCCCAAAATTGTTTTTTTCTCTATGTGTTTTTGAATGTCGATAACGGCTTGGTTGTTTTCAAAGCGTCCTCTAACTTGTTCAAAATCTTGAAGTTTAATTTCGTCGTCGCCATCATTTCCAAAACTAGTTTGAGAGATAAGCGTGAATTCTTTTTTGGCATCGTTGTAAAGCATATTGTCTAAGCCAATTACGGCTTTTTCCCATTTTTTTACCAAATCAATAATCTGGTCGATTGTAATTTCAGCTATTTTGATATCGTATCTGTTTTCCAATACTTTAACTATCCAAGTCCACGCATATTCGTAATACTTTTCGTGCGCTTTTTTATAAAAATTCTGTAATTGATTTAAATCAGTAACCTTTTCATTTTCAACATCATTGAGCAGTTTCTCGAGAACTTTTTCGGGCAAAAGCAAACCCGACAAATCAATCCATTTTTCGCTTCCCAGTTTTGTAGTAACTTTCAACTGTTCTCTAATTTCTACAATTGACATAAAACGAGTTTTTTCAAGTCTCTTAATCAAAGCATTACCTAAAAATTTAATAATTGCAATTTCGTAAAGTTCAATTCCTCTTTTGAGGGAAGAATTGGTAATTTTCATGCTTTGATAGCTATAATATTGTGACGAAATTCCGGCAGTTTTCTGCAAATCTGTCAAAATTTTATGACCCTTTATCATTTTTTGAATAGTAAAAGGGCTAAGTAAATTGAAGTTAATAAAATCGAGCATTTCAGTATCTTTTCGCTTATCTCGTTTAGGCCATTTGCGCGCATCACGCACAGTACCAACGCTTCTGAGATTGACTCCGGGCGCCATAATGCTTTCGTCGTTGCTTTCCACAAGGTACGAAAAAGGCAAATCCGATGAGTCAATGTTTTTATAATGTCTGCCCATAACCAGCGTAAATGCGCCAATTTTGGCGGGCCAAAGCACATACGAATCGCTGGTAGTTTTTGAGCCACGCTCAATAATTCCTTGATGAATGGGACCTAATTTGTACATGTGGTTGCTCTGATTCGAGCCACTTCCGGCATTCAAAAAAGAGAACATTCCGGCTATCAAAAGTGTTGATTTATGGTGAGTTACAGTATAAGGACCCGCAAAAATAGAACATGCTTCACCGTTAAATCCGGCATAATTGGCAAAAAACAAAGATTCTTCGGCAGTATAATTTTTGCCAAATACGCAACCTTGCCCCACAAAACTGTTCGATAAAATGCTTCCATCGCTGATTTTACTTCCCGAAGCTACAATAAAATTTTCGAGTATTATTCCCGGACCTAAATAATTTGGGTCTGCTTTGGTGCTATTTACAGAGCCATCTGACAACCGATAAATGCCGTCAATAAGTGCAAACTCTCCAATTCTAACGTTTTTGATGGTTCGGCAATTGACTAAATGCGCTGATTTTCCAATTCGTCCCATGCTCGATTTTACAGTTTGGCTATAGTTTTCTATCATCAGTTCCAAATTTTGAATCAATTTGGGTCGATGCCTGTAAAGTGCTAAAATATAAGCAGTATGTGCCGAAAGTTTGTCGTAAATTGGAACTTTTCTGCCTCCGGTTTCGTCCAAAACAGCTACTTTTATATTATTGCCAAACAAATTTTCACCTTCGTTGGCAATCAAATCAACATTTTCTATAACAACCTTATCTTCAATAATATAATTGGCAATATAATTTTTAACGTTTCCAATGTACACATCGTTTCCTATTTCGCAATTGTGAATAGTGGCATCATAAATACCAGTCTCCTTCTCCACTCCACCAAAAAAACGTATCTGAGTTTTAAAATAACCCAGTTTTATTTGTCCCGAGAAAAAAACTCGTGCAATTCTTTGAGTATCAAAATCTTTGTGAACGTCAATTTTCGACCAATCTTTACAAGTACAAGCTTGCTTTTTTAATTGTTCAATTTCGCTTTCCAAAAGTTTTCTGTATTTGTTCATTCTAAGTATTTTATGTAAATGGTTTAAAAAAGAAAGTTTATTTTTAACACAATAGTAGCTAAACTCCGCCAAAATTTTCCATCTGAAATTGTAATAATAATTCAATTATACCAACTAAACAAATTTATGCAAAATTTGAATAATCAATCGATTAAGTAAAATACGACGTGCTATTTTAAACTAAACAAATAGCAAACTAAAGCTATTGTCAATCTAATTCATTGTAGCACCCTAAAAATTATTTGAAGAATAAAAATATTCAATTCAAATAAAAAAAAGCTTGAGTACTTTATTTTCTAATTTAAAAATATCAAAATGAAAAATTTACAAAAGATTCTTTTGCAAAATCATTCATTTATTTCCAATTTAGAAGCCAAACGTTCATCTGCTCAAAAAAAAGCCATAATGCAAAGTTTTTGTATCTTGTAAGTTCTAAAATAAATAAAAACAAAAAAAATATTTTTTTATTTTGTTCAAAAAAAAACATTTTCAAATTGCAACAAAACAAGTAGATAATCTATTTTTTTGAACTAAAAAGTATATGCAAAATTAAAAAAAAATAATATATTTTGGCATCTTTCAGAAATGCCAAAAAACGCTTGACACTTTT
>DZBP01000097.1 GCA_022729915.1 Draconibacterium orientale
AAACGATTAATGTTTAACGATTAACGATTAATGTTTTTTTATAGCACCAACGGTGTGGAATAGTTGTACAAAGTTAGTGATACGATAGCTTGGGACGCATCGAACCCCTAAAGTATTTTGTGGTAACGGTTTTATATTTTCTCCTAAACCAAATACAATAAAATTTTGCAAAAATAAATTACAAACAACCTTGCGTCTAAGTTTTCTTTAACGATTACTCATTAAAATGTATCAGTTTTCGTTCCAAATTCTCTATTTTAGTATTCAGTTTTTGCAGAAAAAGCTGATGGTTTTCCGTATTTGGATTAAAGGGTTTGTGCGCTTTGCCTCTTTCTATCGATAGTATTTCCTCATTCAGCTCGTTTGTTTGTTTTGAAAAATAACAAGCTGCAAATTTTTCGTAAATATACTCAACCGCTTGAGTGTTTGGGTGCAAAAGGTCATCGGCATAAAAACGATAATCGCGCAAATCGTCGATAACTAACTCGTAGGCAGGAAAATAACTTATTTGTGGCATTTTCTTTTGCAAAGCACTTATCGCTAAAAGCAAACTGGCTTTGCTCAATTGATTTCCATTGGCACCATCTTTCCAGTGCCTTACCGGACTTACTGTAAAAATAATTTTTAATTTAGGATTGTGCTGCAACAACAAAGTCAACACTTCAAAAAGCTCATTTACAATTGTTTCTACACTTATCAGCGTTCTATCGAAAATACTATTTTGAAATTTATGACAATTTGAAACCACATCGCCCGTAGATTTCAAAAAATAAACCCAAGCAGAGCCCAATGTGATAAATAAATAATAAGAATCGAGTAAAAACTGTGTCGAAAATTGTATTCTATTATTTATAGCAGTTAAAACTTCTTCGGCATTTTCGCCCGAAAAGCGACCGTGATGAGCAAAACTATGCCAAATGCCTTCATTTCTAACTAAATCATTCATTGTGAATTGTTTATTTGAAAGCAAATACTCAATACTTTTTTTAACCGAAAGCGGATTGTATAAAATTCCAAAAGGATTAATATCCGTTCTAAAGCGCGATTTTTCTAGCATATTGCCAATGTTTTCAGCAAAACACGAACCTAAAAATAGAATCTTCGACTGATGATTTATTTCAAAATCACCTTTTTCGATTGTTACTTCTGTTCTGAATTTCATAAGCATTTGCCATTATAAATAGTGAACCCGATTTAATAAACTTGTTGCAAATTGATATTCCGCAACTATATAAATAAGGTAATGAGATTGAACATTAATCTTAATAAAAATACTACTAAGGTTTTAACTTAAAAAAATAAGGTCGTTTTTATAAAAAGAAACCTTATTTTTAGTTCAACCTTAGTAGAATGAATGAATTCAAATTGAGAATCTTGCACAACGAAACGGAAATGCAAATGAATGTATCTTAGCGTCTTTGCGCCTTTGCGTGAGATTCTACACTTTTTTTTTTAGAATTTAACACCAAGTCCCAAACCAAAAACCTCCTTAAATTGTACTTCAGTTGATAAATCTTTGTTGTAAATTAATTGTGTAAGAATATTAGCTGATAACCAATCGTTTACTTTCATGTTAAGCGCAACTTCCCAATCCACGTCCCAAACCGAAAGTGCTTGATAATCGCCAAATAAATCTAATTTAGTAGAGAAATTTACATTTTTAAAGATTTCCTTTTTGTATTTCAATTTAAAATACATACCAAATTTTGAATTGCTTGTACTACCGGGTTCAACACCAAATGCCCCCAAATCAGAAAGTTCCGAATTGAGAACTAAAATAGTTTTTCCTGTAAGTGGAGAAGCCAGAAATAAAAAATCTTCGCTAGGTTTGTATTGAATACCAAGAGAATAGAGCATTTCGGCTGGAGCAAAAGCACCCGAAATAGGAGTTGTAACATCTGGATAATTAAAACCATCGAAAAGCTGAGTTTTAAGTGTATAATTAGCCGCATAATACCACTTTCCAGCAGCATTGTAACCGTAGGTGCTCGAAAAATCGAGTTTGTCGTCTGTTTTTCTTGCGTCTTCATCTCCTTGAATTATACGACCTTGCGCAAAATTCAAATCGTTGTCCCACGAAGTTTTACCTTGCAAATAATCGGCACTCAATTTAACAACTCCCAAAGCCGACAAAGAATTTGCTCCTCCAGCTACCCAATAATCGTTTATATAAACCTGCGAAAAGTTTAATTGAACCATTCCTTCTGTTTTCCAAGGTTTTACTTCTTTATTTTTGGTTGAATCTTCTTGCGAAAAAGCAGAAAGAAACAGTGTTGAAATAAGCATTACAAATACTATTTTTTTCATATTTTAAAAATTATTAAAAGTTTAAACTATTTGTGCATATTTTTATGCTAAATTATTTATTTTTACAAAAAAATATACAATATCTCAAATTAGCAAATTTTAAAGAATAAAAGTAAAACAAAAATGTTAGTTTCAAGCACAAAACTGTTTTTTGTTTTGAAATAAAACATGAAAAATATCACGTTAAACTCTGCTTAATAACAAGCAGCTTATTTAAGTATTTTAAAGCAGAAATAGCGTTCTTTGTAAAATAATAAAAACATTGATTACAAAATGTAATTATCTTTATAACAATAAATTATGAAATACAATCCGCAACAATATAAAATCAAAGACGAGGCAATGAAGCCTTTTATTGATGCTGACGAAATTTGGCAGTTTTTAAATAATGCAAAGCCAGAAAAAAAACAAGTGCGCCAAATCATACAAAAGGCATTAGATAAAAATAGATTGAGTTTAGAAGAAACTGCCGTTTTGTTAAATACAACTGATTTAGAGTTGATTAACGAAATAAAAAATGGTGCGCGCGAGTTGAAAGAACGAGTTTATGGACATAGAATTGTTCTTTTTGCACCACTTTACATAGGCAATTTGTGCACCAACAATTGCACCTATTGCGGATTCAAGTCGAGCAATAAATCCATCAAACGTGCTACGTTGAACCACGAATCCATTGAAAAACAAGTAAAAGCACTTGAAGACGTAGGACAAAAACGCTTAATTTTAGTTTATGGCGAACATCCAAAATACGATGCACAATTCATAGCCGACTCAGTACGAACAGTTTACGCAGTAAAAAGTGGAAACGGCGAAATACGACGCGTAAATATCAACGCTGCCCCACAAAGCATCGAAGATTTCAAAATAATAAAAGAATCTGCCATTGGCACCTATCAAATTTTCCAAGAAACTTATGACCCCGAAACCTATAAAAAAGTACATTTAGGAGGAAAAAAATCAAATTACGATTGGCGACTTACCGCACTTGACCGTGCACAAGAAGCTGGAATTGACGATGTTGGAATTGGTGCACTTTTTGGTTTGTACGATTGGCGTTTTGAAGTAATGGCACTCGTAAGGCACGTAAATCACTTTGAATCAGTTTATAACGTAGGACCACATACCATTTCGTTTCCACGCATTCAAATGGCTTCTGAACTAGATGTAAATCAAGATCATATCGTGTCCGACGACGAATTTACACGTTTAGTTGCCATTCTTCGTTTGGCAGTACCTTATACCGGATTAATTTTAACTGCCAGAGAACCCGCTAAAGTTCGCGACGAAATTATGCAATTTGGTGTATCTCAAATAGATGGTGGAACAAACATAGAAATGGAAGGTTATGCCGAAAAAACAGATAATTCAAATCAAGATATTGATAATGAACAATTTCAAATAAACGACAATAGAAGTTTAGGCGAAATAATGGACGAATTAATTCAAAATAAATACATTCCATCGTTTTGTACTGCTTGCTACCGCAATGGACGAACAGGAGAGCATTTTATGGAATTTTCTGTTCCCGGATTTATAAAGAGATATTGTACGCCAAATGCCTTACTCACTCTTGCTGAGTATCTTGAAGATTATGCAACTCCCGAAACCAAGAAAAGAGGCTACGAATTGATTGATGAAAACTTACAAAAATTAGATGAAACCAACTACAAACAAAAAGTTACCGAACGCTTAGAAAGTATCAAACAAGGAAAACGAGATTTGTATTTCTAATTAAAACGGTTGATTTTTAAGTATTTTCAAGATTTTTGGAATAAGCTTTCGTAGAAAAAGTATCTTTTTTAGTTAAAAAAGATATTTTTTTTAGGAAAACTTGTTTTTTTTTGTAAATTTGCAAATGTTTAAATTCTTTTTTTTGTAAAATATTATTTTATAGTTTTCAGTTCGTAAACGGTCAATAAAAAAAGATATATTTTACAAAAATAAATATCTATTAGTTTTTAATAAGAAACACAAACTTTTTTCAACAATGGGAATAAATAAAGTAATACTTGTAGGAAACGTAGGCAAAGACCCCGAAGTAAAATATTTAGATAATGGAACTCCTTATGCTAGAGTTACTTTAGCTACTGGCGAATCGTACAAAGGTAAAGATGGAGAAAAAATAGAAAGAACCGAATGGCACAATCTAGTTTTTTGGCGTGGACTTGCCGAAGTTGTAGAAAAATGGGTTAAAAAAGGCGATTCTCTTTACGTAGAAGGCAGTATTAGAACCACAAGCACAGAAAAAGATGGGCAAAAAAGATATTATACTGATATAGTAGTAAGAGAAATGCAAATGCTTGGTGGTAAGCGTGGTTCGGGAGGTAGTGGCGACTCTCGTCCCATTCCTGATGAACCTTGGAGCGGAAACAATAAATCAACAACAAGTAATCAAAATTCTGTAAGTGCCTCTCCATCAGACAATCAAATGGACGATTTTATTCCTGAAGGTGAAGACGATTTGCCATTTTAGTTTATCATTAAAATAAGTAGTGAACCAAATTTCATTACATAAGCACTAAGACAAAATAAATTGTATATTTTATTTTGCTAAGTGCTTAAAATTTGTTTAGTTACAAAAATACTTGCTCAAATTAAAATAGCACTGGTGCTGAATTTGTTTTTTTTTATTTAATTTATATTTTTGCAAACAATTTTTTGAAAGAATTATCTTTTAAAAAATTGTTTTATTTTATAGCTCGCATTCTATTTTTTTAATATAAAAAACGACTATAACGAGTTCAAAATATTATTAAACTTTTTTTTATTGCCTTGGAAACAGAACCCGATAGTATCATCACGGTATTTCTTTTTTTTACAAATAGCTTGTCCCTTAGTATAATAGCAGCTGCTTTAGTGATAATTTTTTTGCTGATTGCCTCAGCTTTGATTTCGGCAAGCGAAGCAGCTTTTTTTTCGTTAACTCCTAATCAAAAATCGGATTTACTCGAAAGTAAAACAAAAAAAGCAAAACTTATTTTATCACTTTTGAAAAAACCCGAACAATTAGCTATTACAATATTGATATTTAATACTTTGTCGAATATTGGCATTGCTATTTCTTCAAGTTTTATTCTCACTGCAACTCTTTATCCAATTAATTACTTATCAATTATTCTGGTGGTTCTGGCATTTGTTGTTTCCCTGTTTATTTTATTTTTTGGTGAAATCTTACCTAAGAACTATGGAAATCGTTACAATTTGAAATTTGCAAAAACAATAGTATTTCCTTTAAGTTTTTTGTATATTATACTTACTCCTATTCGTAAATTTTTGTTGAATTTCTCGAATGTAACGAAAAAAAAATTGGTAAAAAAAGATGATTTTTCTATCGATGATTTATCTAACGCGCTTGACTCTTCCGACACAATTGTGAAAGAAGACAAAAAGATACTTAAAGGAATTGCAACGTTTAGAAATTACTATGCTAAAGCCATAATGAAACCACGAATGGACGTTGTATCAATTGATTACAATGCAAAATACAGCGAATTGATTCAGATGGCAATAGTAGAAGGTTTTTCGAGAATTCCTGTTTATGAAAATAGTTTTGATAATATAAAAGGTATCATTTATGTGAAAGATTTATTGCCTTATTTGAAAGAAAATGATGATTTTTTATGGCAAAATTTAATCAGAGAAGCCTTTTTTATTCCCGAAAATAAAAAAATAAATATTCTTTTAGAAGAGTTTCGACTCAAAAAAATCCATTTTGCAATTGTAATTGACGAATACGGAGGAAGTTCTGGAATTGTAACATTAGAAGATATTTTAGAAGAAATTTTGGGTGAAATTCAAGATGAAATGGACGAAGAAGAAGGCTTTTATTCAAAATTAGCCGAAAATATTTTTATTTTTGACGCAAAAATAAGTTTAAATGATTTTGTAAAAATAACTCAAATAGACAAAAAATTAATCGACAAAATAAAAGGTGATGCTGAAACTTTAGCCGGATTAATTTTAGAAATAAAAAATGAAATTCCAAAAAAAGAAGAAGAAATTTATTATAAAAGTATCCGATTCAAAATTTTAGAAGTCGATGCTCGGCGAATTATCAAAATAAAAGTTATTCTGGAATAGTTAATTAAATTAGGAATTATATATTGATTTGATTACAAAATATTTTCAGAAATAAATAGAAATAAGATAGAAAAAATGAAAAAATATTTATCGCTTGTAAAATTTAGCCATACAATTTTCGCCATGCCTTTTGCTTTGATTGGCTTTTTTTTGGCAGTACATGCACAAAATTATACTCTAAAATGGGAATTACTTGTATTTGTGGTACTTGCAATGGTTTTCGCTCGAAATGCTGCTATGGGATTTAACCGATATTTAGACCGATTTATTGACAAAAAAAACCCACGAACAGCTACTCGCGAAATTCCATCAGGGCAAATTAAAGATAAATATGCGTTGGTGTTTGTAATTGCAAATTCGCTTCTATTTGTGGGAGTTACAGCCTTAATGAATACCTTAGTTCTTTATCTCTCGCCAGTAGCTCTTTTGGTGGTTTTGGGGTATAGCTATACCAAACGCTTTACTGCTTTGTGCCATTTTGTGCTTGGTTTAGGTTTAGCTTTAGCACCAATTGGCGCATATTTAGCTGTTACAGCTCAATTTGATCTTGTTCCATTGTTATTTTCATTTCTAGTTCTATTTTGGACAGCTGGCTTTGATATAATTTATGCTTTGCAAGATATTGATTTTGATAAATCGGAAGATTTATATTCGGTGCCTGTTTTATTAGGTAGTAAAAATGCTCTTTTACTTTCTTCTTTTCTTCATTTTGTTGCCGGAGTAATTATAATCATTGCTGGATTTGTAGGTCAATTTACTATTTTGTTTTGGATAGGGGCAAGTATTTTCATTTCCTTGCTTATTTACCAGCATTTAATAGTAAAACATAATGATTTATCGAAAGTAAACCTAGCTTTTTTTACAACCAACGGAATTGCAAGTTTACTTTTTGCTTGTTTTGTAATTGCATCTTTTTTTATTCAATTTTAAATAACAGTCTTTTTATTTGACAAGAAGAATCTTATAATTTCATAAATTTAAAATGCTTATCAAAATTAAGCTCTAAAACAAAATAAATTGTATATTTCGTTTTGCCAAGTGCTTAAAATCTATTTGATTACAAAAAAAGTTTACTCCAAGTAAAAAAAAGCACTGGTGCTTATTTTTTTAGCAGTGTTGAAAGTCTAAATTTTTCTTTCTGCCTATATAGTTCATCTTGTTTTAATTTTTCTTCGAGCTTTAGTTTTTCTTGCGCCATAAATCGTTTTCTATTTTTATTGAAAACAATTGCTGCACTGAAAAATAGTATGCCAATGAGCATAAAGAACGATAGTTTTGCCAAAATAGAAAAATGCTTAATATCGATTGCAAATAATTTAAAAATAGCCACACTGAAAACAAGTAAAGCTATCACAACCAATAATTTATAACGTGGCTGTACCGACCGAAATAAAATGCCAATTCCGTGTACAAACAATGCAAAAGTGATAGTAAGATGGGTTATGTCGCCAGAAAAATAGTAAATCAAAAGAGAGTAAGTGATTATATAATAAATATTTACAATAAATAACTCTGTAATAAAGAATAAACCTGGATAGGCTTTGGGATTAAAAATCAATTTGTGCATTATAAGCAAAGAAAAAGGCATAAATATTATTGAAAATATTCGGTAACTTGACGTTTTAAAATCGAAAGCAAAATTTGTATCCATATAAAAGAAGTAAAATCCAACTAAAATTAAACCTACTGACGAATAATAAAGTAAGGTTCTTAATCTTTTAACAGGATAAATTTTATTTTGGAAAAACAGAAGTGCAAAAATAAAGCTCGAAGCTAAAAATATTCCACCCGAAAAGTCATTTTCAGCAAGTAAATAGGCTCTAAAAACGGCAAAAGTGCTGTAAATAATTGTAAAATTGGGTAATAGCTCATATTTAGGGAAGCTTTGTATAGGTTGAGTAAAGCCTTTCTTATAAAAAACAAAAGGAACAAGCACAAATACACCTGCAAGTGTTACTGAAGGCAATGGAAATATATAAACAAACAAACTCGATACCAAAAGCCAGAATATCGATTCGTAAACTAAAGATTGGAGCTTATAAATTTCACTCAAAATAAAACAGACTGCTAGCATTGCCCAAGGCAAATAATTAATTAAATAATCTAAATCGTAGCGGTCGAAAGTGCGGTAACCAGCATAAAATAAAGCAAATGGCAATGCAAGTATGGCTGCTTTGTATATCACAGCCATAAAATCGATGTAACCACTAAATTCGACCAAGTAGTCGTAAAATTTATAAATTACCAACGCTGAAAAATAAACCTGTAAGATTATAATTTTACCAAAGAGTGGTTGGTCTGAAAAATGCAACGAATAGCCCGATTCATGAATGGAAAGGAGTAACCCGAAGAACATAACAGCACCATTGAGCAATGCAATTTGCTCAATAGCTTTACTTTTTAATTTTCCGGCTAAAAAAAGTAGACTAAATAGTGAAAAAAATGTCATATTGTATCCAAAATGCGAATCTACTGCATGATAATCGATATAATAGCCTACAAAAAACATAAAAACACTAAACCACAGTGATATTAAAATGAAAAAACTATCATTTATTTGTTTCTTCTTCCAAAGGTCGTTTGAATGAATATCTTTTAATTGAAATTTCAGGTTTTTCAAAGCAGTAAAAAAGTGCTTTAACCTTTCAACTGATTCGTCTTCATAAATATCTGATTCATTTGATTTTACCATTAGTTGCTTAGTGGCAAGACTTACTTTTTTCTTAAAATAAAAAACATTGATGCGTGTAAACCAAATAAGCGAAATAAAAAATCCAATTTGCAAAATATTGAACAGGGAAACTCCTGTTTGCGTTGCAAATGAATAAGTTATTATTTTAAATGCAACCATGCCGTAGATAAAATATCCCAGTAATTTCGAAAATTCTTTTTCGTACAAATAAGCCCAGCTAATTATAAAAAAAGCAGGAATTAATGCAATAAACGAAAACCAATAACCCGTGTAATATTTGATAAACAGCAAGGTAACTAACAATACCCAAAGCTGCAAAATAAAATCGGCTACCCACAATACAAAGCGTTCACGGCTTTGATTATTGAGCGAAAAAACTTCGGAACCGTCTTTTCTAATATATTTTATTGTTTGTTCAAACTGTTCTGCGGTGTTGATTAAACGAATTAAATATCTTAAAACTATAAAGATAAAGCCAAAAAAAACTAAATAAGCAAAACCAACAGAATAAAGAGTTTCCAACCATTTCTCTAAGATACCATAATAAGCAATAATACCCGAAGCAAACGCAACTGCTGAAAGACCAAAATAGGCTATTATTTCTAATATAATGCTATTTTCGATTCTTCCTAAATAAATAAGAACATAAAATGGAATAATTAAAAATGCCGTAAACCAGATAAAATCGATAGTATGCCAAAGTGTAACAACATATAAATAAGTTGAATACAAGTAAGTTATGCTTCTACTGAATTTGTAAAGTAATTTTTCATTGCCTACAACTTTGTTTTTATAAGCAGCGAAAATAAATAGCAAAGTTACAAAAATTAATTCGGCATAAAGATATTTGTAAAAGCCTTCGTGAAAAAGTTCAATTCCCCAAAATTCAAAAATAGTCAAAGAGCCTGAAAAAATTAAAAAAACAAGCACAATTAATACAATATAATATGACCATTTTCTGATGATTCTAAATTCGCGAGAAAAACCGAAGTTTATAAGCATCAACCCATTGAATGCCGCAACTAAAAAAAGTGCTGTAACATTTTGATGGAAATAGGTTACAACTGAAACTAATAAATAAAGTATTATAAATGAAACAATTGAGTTTCTTAATTCATGTACTAATTTTCTTTTAAAAATAAAATAAACTAATGAAAACGGAATTGCACTTAACATTAATGCGAAGGCAATGGCTGCATAGCTGTTATTAAAAAAAATAAAAATTGAGAAAATTACGAAAAGTTGACTTATTAATAACAGGCTATAATCCAGTTTGGTAAGTCGTCTTTTTAGAAGAATTTTCGATTTTTTTTGGTTGTATTCAATAAAATCGAAAAAAACATACAAATACCCGAAAAGATATAAAAAACTTAAAAAATAATATTTAGTAAAAGGAGAAGCATACTTTGCAAGTAAGTAATAATAAAGCCCATAAGTGATTAAAGCTATTGCTATATTTACTTTACTACTTCCTAAATATTCGGCAAAAAGTAAATATAAAGTTGTTGTAAATAATATAAAAGGTAAATAATATGTTATATCTATTTGAAAATAAAATAGTGGTAAAAGCATTGCTACTAAGTAACTTAATGCTCCTTGTATGCTTAATTTTCGTACAAATGCCGTGAAAAATGAAAGTGAAACATTGGCTATTAGTAAAATAAAAGTAATAAGGTCAGTAAAGTGGTAAAAAACATCGAAAATAATAACCAGAAAAAAGTTGAATGTAAAATGCAGTGTAAACAGAAAATTTGTAACTTTTTCGCGTAAATCTGATTTATATTTTGCATTTAAAATGGCTAAAAAAAGAATCAAGAGTGAGAACCCAAAAGCAGACCAAACTAGCGCGTGATTGACGTATTCATTGAAGTATTCTCTAAATATATAGCCAATAAAGGTAAAAAAGCTAACTAAAATAGTGCTCAATCCAGCCAAAACCATGATGACCAAAGGTAAGTGATCCGATTTTTTCAAATCTTTAATTCCCTCACTAACTCCTTTGTCTTTAATCGGTTGAAATGCAATTTTTATTATGCTAAATACCGAATCGTTATTTTGTGGATTTTCAGCCAAAAGTTTGATTTTTTAGAACTAAATGCTTGTTTACTTTTCTACAAAACTAATCTATTTTATGGTATAATACAAATTTTTGCATATTCTGCTACATTTTTTTTTTTTGACGCAGATAAAACTTTCTAATAAAATATATAAAATACAGAAATCAAAATAGTTAACAACAAGACAATATAGCTTGTTGTCATTATTTTATTTTGTTTTAAAATTACTAAAACAATTGATATTAAGCTAGATAACAAAATTCCAGCAAAAAAGAAAAAAACGCCAAATATCATCCAACTAGGGAAAATCTGATGTGCGTGGTCTGGATTTTTGAGGGTTGATAAAAAAAAACCAAAATATTCCACTAATGGTGGAAATTAAGGTTGCTAATCCTACTGATTTTAATACAAATTGAACGTTTCTCATTTCTATTCGTTTGAAAATATGTTGTTTACGTGAACTGTTTCAAAACCCCTGCTTGCTGCAAAATAAAAAAGTTTGCTTTTAATTTTGTACAAATCTATTTCTTTGCGCTTAATTTCTGCTAATTTAGCATTCAGTACTGTGCTAACAATGGCATTATATTCATTTTCAGGAATTTCATTTAACACGCATGAAATCAATTCATTGCTTATTTTTTTTTGAATAAGAGCCATTTTTATTTTGTTTTTTCCCCATTTATTGAATCTAAACTTATCGTTAGCAAAAGCTTGTGCAAATCGTTTAGAATCGATAAATTTGTGTTCAACTAAATGCGAAATTACTTTTTCTGAAATTGAAGGTTCTATTCCCCAATCATGCAATTTTTGTTCAACTTCTGAAATGCATTTTTCGCTTCTAGCACAATAACTTTCAGCTTGTAAAATTGCTTTTTCGTATGAAATATTCGCTTGCATTCTATTTTGTTTTTTTTTAGGGAAATAAATTTATATTTCTCTATTTTTTTTTTTTGATACCATCTAATTTTATATTCACAAATATACTCTTTTTTTGAGTTTTCTATTTTATTTAACAAATATTTTTTCAATCAAAGGCATTATTTTTTAGTAAGTCTAAAAAATAACAGAATGCTGGATTTTTTTTTATCTTTTTTAAAAATTACGAAGATGGATAACTAACGCTGTAATTATCTGTAATTCAATAATTTATAATCAACAATTAGGTATAAAAACGAATAAAAGTAAGATTGATTATCGATAAACTAAATGTAATAATAA
>DZBP01000098.1:0-6184 GCA_022729915.1 Draconibacterium orientale
GTGTTCAATTATGGTGTGGGAATGGCGGCTAATCCGCCAAATTTTGGTAGAGCTTGGTTTCCGTGCATCGATAACTTCACGGATAGAGCGAGTTATGAATTTTTTATAACTACCAAAAATAATGAAATGGCTGTTGCTAATGGTCTTTTACAATCTAAAACCACTCACGGCAACTCTACTGTTTTTCATTGGAAAACACAATTTGAAATTCCAACCTATTTGGCAGCTATTGCGGTGGGAGATTTCGTGGAATTGTCTGAAAATTATGTTGGTAGCAAGCGTACTATCCCTATTTCTATTTTTGTTCCGCCTTTCAAAAAAAATGATGCACCTGAAACTTTTCGCAATTTAAAAGCCTACTTAGCTCTTTTCGAGCAGTTATTTGGTGAATATGTTTGGGAAAAAGTGGGTTACGTGAGTGTGCCTTTTTCGGGTGGTGCTATGGAGCATGCAGGGCTTATTTCACTTTCCAATTCGAGTATTGATGGAACACTTGATTCCGAAACTTTAATAGCGCATGAGCTTGTGCATCATTGGTTTGGAAACTTGGTTACCTGCCAGACCGAAAAAGATATGTGGCTTAACGAAGGTTGGGCAAGTTATTGTGAAGCGTTGGTTATTAGAGAGTTAAAAGGCGAGAACGCTTACAAAGAGTATGTTTTGCAAAATCACTCAAATGTGCTCAATTTTACTCATAAGCGCGATGGAGCTTATTTGCCTATATATGGAATTTCACATGAAAATACTTATGGTTCAACTGTTTATGACAAAGGAGCTGATGCCGTTTATGCTCTTAATCAATATTTAGGCGACAGTTTATTTTTTGCAATTACAAAGCAATATTTGGCTGATTTTGCTTTTAAAACTGTGAATACTAAACAATTTGAACAGTTTTATAGCCAAAAAAGCAATTTAAATTTATCGGATTTTTTTCAAAATTGGTTTTATACAAAAGGTTTTTCTCATTTTTCGATTGCGTCATTTTCTGCTACCAAAAAGAAACACGGTTTTTCTTCAAAAGTAAAAATAGTACAAAATTTAAAAGAACGCAATTATTTTTCCAATTCAAATAAAATAGAATTGTTATTTATTGGCAAAGAATATTCTGAAATTAGAACTGTTCTGTTTTCTGGAAAAGAACAAGAATTTATTTTTAGCTTTGATTTTCAGCCTATTTCAGTAATTCTTGACCCCAATTCAAAACTTTTAGACGCAGCTATTAGAGAAACTAAAAAGCTAGAAAATTCTACTATTTACAATTTTGAATATTCTGATTGTGAAGTTTTGGTCGATAGTTTTGAGCGTTCTTTTGATTTGCAAATATCTAAAAACTATTTAAAAGCAGACAATTTGAATAAAAGAATTTTTAACGAATACTATTGGACTCTTTCCGGCGCTTTTTTTGGAAAATCCCGTATTCTTTTAAAAATATCAGATGCTTACCAATTTCAGAATGTTTCAAAAAATGAATTATACTTATACCATCGAAAAAATGCTTCTGAAAGTTGGCACAAAATTGAAGCAAACTTTGAAATTACCTATTCTGGTTTAAAGGTTAGCTGTAATTTAGTTAGCGGCGATTATTGTGTTGGTTTTGAATAGTTTTAGTAATTCTATATTGTTATGTTGATGATATTTAGGTGTTTGCTTATTTTTTTTCTGAAATAACGAGGTATTATTCATTTTGTGTAGCGAACCTAATTTAATTGTATATTTTGTTTTGCCAAGAGCTTAGAATTTATTTGATTACAAAGATATTTGCTCCAATTAAAACAGCACTGGTACTTATTTAATCAGAACAATAAGGTCGAAATGTTTTTGAAAATCAAGAACTTCTAAAATTTTATCATAAAAATTAAATCACGAATTATTGTTAATATCTAGGATTTGAATTACTTTTGTAAACTTTTTTAAATTAATTTTTTTTGTATAAAATGAAAAATCCCACCCAGAAACGTTTGTCAGATTACGAATTAATCGATTGCGGAAACTTTGAAAAATTAGAACGTTTTGGCAACTATTATTTGATACGCCCTGAATCTCAGGCGATTTGGAGAAAGCGTATGACTGACCAAGAATGGTTGAATTTAGCCCATGCCCATTACAAACGTGAGCAGCAGCAACGCACTTACCGTTCGGGTGATTCGGCAAATGGAGGTTGGACATTTTACAAGAAAATGCCAGAAAATTGGGTTATTTCGCTTCCTTTACCCGAGGGTAAATTTCAGATGAAACTTTCATTAACTACCTTCGGGCACATCGGTATTTTTCCGGAACAAGCATCAAATTGGAAATTTATTTACAACAGTATTAGGCAATTTAATGGAAAGGAAGCACCTAAAGTTTTGAATGCCTTTGCATATACGGGCGGCGCAAGTATGGCTGCACGAGCTGCGGGTGCCGAAGTTACTCACCTTGACGCAGTAAAACAAATGATAGCTTGGGGTAAAGAAAATATGACAATCAGTAAGTTAGATGATATTCGTTGGATTGTGGACGACGCTCTTAAATTTTTAAAACGCGAAGAAAAAAGAGGGCGAATTTACCAAGGTATTATTCTCGACCCGCCTGCTTATGGAAGAGGTCCTCAGGGCGAACGTTGGATTCTCGATGAAAGCATCAATGATGTACTTGCTTCATGTACAGCTATTTTAGATAAAAAAAATCATTTTTTTGTTTTAAATTTATATTCATTAGGATATTCGCCGTTGATAGCAAAAAATTTAGTAAATTCTTATTTTAATTTCAAAAATTTGGAGTTTGGAGAATCGTCTTTGGTTTCGCAAACCGGAATTGATTTGCCATTAGGTGTTTACGTTCGCTGTTCGTCGCACATGGCAACAAAAAAAGAAACCATTAAGTAATAAAGTATGAAATTTAAAACTAAAGAAACAAGCAATTTGCTTGAAGCCATTATGGAGGCTTATAAAGGAATTTCAAAGCAAAAAGCAAAGCAAATTCTTGGATATTCGGCAATTTATTTGAATGGAAAAAAAATAGATAAGCATCCTCTTACTGAAATTCCGGCGCAAAGTTTGCTCGAAATTACTGATAAAAATAAATCAGATTTGCCAACTAAGCAAAATAAAATAGTTATTTCTTATGAAGATAATTACTACATCATAGGTATTAAGCCTGCTGGAATTTTAGCGGCTAATGATGCTCAAATACCTACATCAAATTCTTTTCATAAAATACTCGAAAATTATTTGAGCGAAAAAGCGCGCAAAAAAGTTCGTCTTTGGGTAGTTCATCGCTTAGATAGAAATGTAGAGGGATTAATTATTTTTGCAAAATCGGAATTTCATCAACAATTAATTAAAGAAAAATGGCAATCGGTGAGCAAAAAATATTTGGCTTTAACTGAAAAAATACCTGAAAAAGAGCATGATGTAATCGAAAGCTGGCTAATGGATACTCAGACACAAAAAGTGGTTTCTTTTCCACGCGAGCAAGAAGGCGCAAAGTATGCAAAAACAGAATATACTTTTCTTCGTCCGGAAAAAAGATATTTTTTGCTTGAAGTTAGCTTACATACTGGTAGAAAAAATCAAATTAGAGTGCATTTAGCTCAAATCAATTGCCCTATTGTGGGCGATAGAAAATACGGTGCTGATGCTTCTTTCAATAGGCAAATACGTTTGGCTGCTTATAAATTGGACTTTTTGCATCCAGTTACCAATAAACCTATTCATTTACAATACAATCCATCAAATCGTTTTTATAATCCTTCGCAAAGTTCCGACGAAAAATATAAAATATTTTGAGATTTCGTTAGGTGAGTATTTGAAGGAAAATAGTTTACAAAATTGATTAAATTGCTTATTTTGAATAAAATGGAAGTAAAAATTGAAAAAATAACCAGTAAACAAAATCAAGGGATTAAAAATTTAATTCATCTTCAGAAACATAGCGAGCGTGAAAAGCAAAATGTTTTTGTAATTGAGGGTTTAAAAGAATTAGAAAAAGCCATTCAAAACGGTTATCGCTTTGAATCTGTTTATTTTTTTGCCGAACTAATTTCATTTGAACGCTTACAGACTATTTTTAATCAACGCCTTCCTTCTAAAGTTTATGAAGTAAATGCTGAAGTTTTCTCAAAAATAGCTTATCGCGAAAATTCTGGTGGCATAGTTGCTTTAGCTGAACCTAAATCTCATTCAATCAATGAATTTCAGAATGATGAAAAAGCACTTTTTTTGGTCATAGAAGGAGTTGAAAAACCCGGAAACATTGGAGCAATTTATCGTACTGCCGATGCTGCGGGCGTAACAGGTATTATTATTTGCGACCCTAAAGCTGACATTTACAATCCTAATGCAATAAGAGCATCTTTAGGTTGCGTTTTTTCAGTTCCTACAATTATTACTTCGTCCGAAAAAGCAATTAATTGGCTCAAGCAAAATGATATAAAAATATATTGCACCTATTTAAAAGCAGCATTTCCTTATCATAAAATTGATTATACTGAAAGTTCTGCAATTGTAATGGGCACTGAAGCAACAGGAATTTCGCAAGTTTGGGTAGAGGCATCTGATGCCAACATTATAATTCCAATGCGTGGAATTGCTGATTCAATGAATGTTTCCACATCGGCAGCTGTGGTTTTGTTTGAAGCCTGTCGCCAACGCGATTTTAAATAGTTTTGAACTAAAAGTAAATTATATAGCCCTACTTGATATTGAATCATCAAGTAGGGCTTAAAAAATGATATTTATTAAAAAAATCTAATTCTTTTTTAGTTTACTGTTTGCCATTGCTTTCCATTTTTCGAGCAATTGAATTTCATCAGAAAGCATAAATGTATCACTATCAGCGTTATAAAATTCAAATTCAATGTCAGTTTTGGTTTTTACTATAGGGGTGAAACTCAAAGCTAATTTATTAATTACATGGTAATTACCACTTTTATTGTTAATTGCTCCTCCACTATTTATAATTCTACACGATTGAATTTCTGCTAAATTTATAACTTGCTCAACTTCTTGTGTTTCATCTTTTTTAAGGAAAAACATGTAATTAGCAGCTTCATCAATTCCAATAATAAAATTCCCACATGAATCTAATTGGCTTATTTTACATTTATAATTTTCGGCTATTTTCGAAATTTCATTGAATCTTTTTCTTTCTTTGCTTTTATTTGATGCTTTCATAGCTACAAATAAAATAATTACGGCGACTATCATGCCAAAACCTATCAAACTGGTTGTTAAATCCATTGTTTTATTTTTGTTAAAATTTTTTTTTATTTTTATTATCTATATTTATAAAGTAACTAGTTATCTGTATTTTAGAAAATGAGTCAAAATAGTTTATTATTTTGTTATTTTTCTTAAAATTATCATATTTGTTTTATATGTTTTAAACTAAAAAAAACATTATAAATGCCTCAATATTAGTAGATTATAAGTACTGGGACGTTAAAATACATGACACTACATACCTTTAGAAAATGCAATACAAAATGATAAGCGTCATCGAAATAAAAAATTATGTGTTTTTCACGCTTATTAAATTGCTTAAAGTCTAATTTGTTTAAACAAAAAGTTACCAGAAACAATGGAAAGGGAAAATTTTATCGGATTTACGATAATTAATTTGGAAATTGAATGATGAAAAGGTATATTGAATTATAAATGTTTTAATATTTTTTTCTGTAAATTTGTTAATTGCTAAAAATTTCGAAAAACTATCGTTAATTGATGTAAAAGGTAATGAATTAGATGTATTTATTATATTTTCAGATTGCGAGGTATGTTGGTAAAGACCAATAGGAATCAACGAAAATTGGCTTGTAGATTGGGTTGAAGTATTTTTTTGATATATTGGATTGTGCAAATTCGTGCTAGTCATGATTATTGCAAAGCAATAAAGCACGAAAATATTGATAATTCCTACTATTTTGGCTGATTTTTGCACAATTTTTTTTTTGCGAAGTTAATTGGTATTGTTTGTTTTTCCAAAAAACAAGCAATATTTTTTTGTAGATTTAATCTGCGAAAAGAAAAAAATGAATTTTGGTTAATTATTTAAAAATTTTAATGCCATGTTACTTATTGTTAATCAATTTTAAAGCAAGCTCTATTTTTTTTTCCATATCTTGGCTTCCATCTATCCAATGAATGTGAGTCCCTTTTTTCTCCATGCCTCTAAACCATGTCATTTGCCGTTTTGCAAATTGGTG
>DZBP01000098.1:6284-12031 GCA_022729915.1 Draconibacterium orientale
CTATTTCTATTGCTCTAATTGCACGTTTGGGCGTGTCGAAATCACTTGTATTGTGCAATATTTTTGTGTTTCTAAGAATTTCGGTAAGTTCTTTAAGTGTTTTGTTTTCAAGTTCTTTGCGCAAAGTTTCGTTAATAGGAGCATTGATTAGCTGATAATTTTGCAAAACAGATTCGATGTACATTCCGCTTCCGCCTGCTAAAATTGGAGTTATGCCTCTTTGAGTAATTTCATCGAAAACTTTGAAAAAATCATGCTGAAATTCAAAAACATTGTATTTGTATCCAGCATCTACAATGTCAACTAAATGAGATTTAATTGTTTGTCCTTCAATTATATAATCGCCCAAATCCTTACCTGTGCCAATGTCCATTCCTTTGTAAACTTGTCGTGAATCGGCACTAATTATTTCGGTATTTAGAATGTGTGCTAAATGAGCCGCAAAAGATGTTTTTCCTCCGGCAGTAGCTCCAAGTATGGTTATTAAATTGTAGTTCAATGTTTTTTTGAATTATTTTTTTAAAACTATCTTTCTGTATGTTAACTATTTAAACACATGAATAAATCCTCTTTGAAATTCTTCTGAAAGCTCTTTTCCATCTTTGCCTTTAGTTTTGATTGTATAAAAATAGATGCCATCGCTTACAAAACCATTCCCGTTATTGTGAGTTGTTCCGTCCCAACCTTTTTGAGCTTCTTCGGGTGTTTTAAATCGGCACACCAATCGCCCGTCTCTATTAAAAATTCTGCAATCAATTTCCGACAAAACGTCTTGAAGCTCTTTGTTTTGAGCTTTGGGTTTGATATGCCAAACATCATTATTGCCATCGCCATTAGGCGTGAAAACATTCGGTAAATCAATGTCTGAGTTTGGCACAGTAATGAATATTTTTTGTGATATTGTATCTTTGCAACCACTTTCTGAGTAAGTTGTCAATAAAATTTTATACGAAGTATCTCTTTCTGCCTTGTAAGTAAAAACCGGATTTTCATCGCTCGAAAAACCATTATCGTAGCCAAAAAGCCATTCAAAGGTTTTTGCCCAATCTGTTGAATTGGTGAAAGTTATTTCAATAGGTGCTTCTCCGCCTTCAGGCTCAAAACTAAAATTTGGTTGCGCAACTATCACATTCATAGAGGTATCGCAAACGCAACCAAAATCGTTGTTTACAGCAAAAGTATAAAGTGTAGCTCCGTAGTCTGATGGAGTAGCAAAAACGGTGGAAGTGAATGAGTTACCTTCTGATAAGTTGGTTGGCAAGCCAATTCCTTCGCCTGACCAGCTTACTGTATTTTTGTTAAAAGTATTTGAAAAAGCCCAATCTGGTTCTTGTAATAAAGGATTGAAGTTTAATCCCCATGCAAATAGATAACCGTTATTGGTTGATTTATTGTCAGTTATGCTCAAAATCCATTCTCCATTAAGCGGGCAACCTAAAAGATTTGTTAGATTTTGTTCTGATGTGTAATTCCCTTCGGGAAGCGTAGTTTTGCTTGCAGCTTCGGCATTTAAAGTCCCAAAAGTAGGATTAGTTGTCCAAGCATATTCGTAAGCAGTACCAATTCCTACAGTTGGGTCAAGAATTGGAATCCCTAATTTAGAATCGCTTACTCCAAAATCTTTCAAAATTATTTCGGTATTGTTTGGGCATTTAAGTTTTATTTGCAAATTAGAACTAGCTGAGTGTTCTGCTTTTATAAAAATTTTTTCTAAATCATTGATATCGTTTATAGTAGTATTTTCAGTAAACGAATAGAACGTGATAGAACGAGCGTATTGTGGGTAATTATCAGCTATTTGGTAAGGAGTCGTAAAAATAATTTGATTATTAAATTTGTACTCCCAATTTGCCGAATTAATTTTAGCCGACAAAATTACTCTATCACTTTTGCATATAGGTTTGTCAGTATTTACGCTAGTTTCTAAAAATTTAGGTTTCATTCCTATTTGAATCTTTTTGCGAGCAAAACGAATGGTTCCAAATTCATCAACTACCTTTAAAAGAACGTAGTAGCCACCACTTTTAGCGTATGAATAAGTTACTTGCTCCAAACCTAATTCTGATTGCTGTGAATCATCGCCAAAATACCAAGTAAAAAGAGCTTTTGATGAATCAAAAATACCCGAATTTGTTATTACAGCACGCATTTTGATGTCAGTATTTGCACAGGTATTTAATACCGAAGTATTTGTAGGCACAAATTCTAAATCGAGCGAAAATTGTGCCGAACTAATTACGTAAAAGAGCACTAAAACTATGGAAGAAAGTATTTTTTTCATGCAAAATAATTGATATACTTTGTTAAATATGAATGTTTTAAGAGTAGTTTAGTTTTTTTCGACAATTAATTCTAATCTCATAACATTAGAAATAAATTCCCTATCAGACAAATGTTCTATTTTTATTTTATATTCACCTGCTTCTTTAAATTTGTATTTCTTTTTTATTAGCTCTTTTAAGTCGCAATAATCGCCTATACAATCGCTTTTGAATTTACCTCTTATATTTTTGATATTCAATACCTCGGTGAACGAATCTTCATTACCAGAAGGTGAAACGATAGTAAGCTTTAGTTTTAATTTTTTATCGTAAAAAGCCGAAGAATGCCTTAAATTTACGAAAATATTATACTTTTCTCCAACCTCAGAAATGGAATAAACAAAGGTAAGAGCCTCTTTTTTCTCCCATTTTTCATCAGGGAAGGTAATAATTGTTGTTTCACCTATATAATTATCCTTACAATCTGAAAATATAATTGTTACAAAAAATAAAATAATAAATTTAATTTTTTTCATATCGTTTTGTTTTCAATAATTAAATCGAATGAATTTATTTTTTTATAGCTAATTTGTTTTTTTTAACTGTATTGCTTTTGATAATAATTTTTATAATCGCCTGATACAACATTGTTTAGCCATTTTTCGTTTGTTAAGTACCAATCAACTGTTTTTTCTAGCCCTTCTTCAAACTGCAATGAAGGCTTCCAGTTCAATTCATTTTGAAGCTTTGACGAATCTATGGCATAACGTAAATCGTGCCCAGCTCTGTCTTTCACAAAAGTAATTAATTTTTCCGAAGTTCCGGCTTCTCTTTCTAATTTTTTGTCCATTATTTTGCACAAAAGACGAATTAAATCAATATTAGTCCATTCATTATTACCACCTATATTGTAAGTTTCTCCGTTTTTTCCATTGTGAAAAATTGTGTCAATTGCAGCAGCATGGTCTTGAACAAAAAGCCAATCGCGCACATTTTCACCTTTTCCATAAATCGGAATAGTGCGGCTATTTTTTATGTTATTGATGGCAAGGGGAATCAATTTTTCGGGAAATTGGTTTGCCCCGTAATTGTTTGAACAATTGGATATTACAATTGGTAAACCATAAGTATCGTGGTAAGCGCGCACAAAATGGTCAGAGCTTGCTTTTGATGCCGAATAAGGACTGTGAGGGCTGTAAGGCGTTGATTCAGTGAAAATTCCATCTTTGCCTAGCGAGCCATAAACTTCGTCCGTTGAAATATGGTAAAAGCGTTTGTTTGAAAAATCATTTTTCCAGAATTCTTTTGCTGTATTGAGCAAAATCATTGTACCTAAAATATTCGTTTCTGCAAATTCGAGCGGATTTGTAATCGAACGATCCACGTGTGATTCGGCGGCTAAATGAATGACTCCATTAAAATTGTTTTCTTTGAATAGATTCAATATTAGTTCTTTATCTAAAATGTCGCCTTTAACAAACTTATAATTTGGTTGATTTTCAATATCGCTTAGGTTTTGTAAATTTCCTGCATAAGTGAGTTTGTCTAAATTTACAATTTTATAGTCTGGATATTTAGTTACAAACAATCTAACTACATGTGAACCAATAAATCCTGCACCTCCGGTTATTAAAATACTTTGCATTTTTTGTTTTTTTAAAAATTTTTAAATGAATATTTAATGTCAATATTTTGCTTCTTTTTTTGAGAAAAATATCTCAAAAGTAATAAAAAATAAAAGTAAAAAAAATACACTGCCTTTTTTTTGAATAAATAGTTTAAAAATTTGTAAATTTGCATTATTCTAATTTGAAATTTTCGATTGATTTAAGTAGCGAAACAAAATAAATTTTATTTTTCTTTTTGCCAAGTGCTTAAAAAATATTTGATTACAAAAAGTATATTACAATTAAATAGCTTTGGAGCTTAATTTTTTTTATACGTATTTTTTACATAATAATAATGTTATAGGTGTAAAATGTACGTTTTTATAGGTTTTTATGAATTTTTAAAACAAATCATTATTATGAAAAAACTCAAAGCAATACTTATAATTTTTACCTTTTTATTTCATTTAATTTCTTGCAATTCCGGTGCACAGAAAAATAAGCTTGATGCTGATTCTCTAAAATTAGAAAGTGTCGACAGTTCTAACTTAGAATCTTCAGTTTTATTAATTGATACTTTATTTGTAAGTGATGAACTTTTAAAAAAAGATTTCCCTTTTATAGACTCTTTAACCAAAAAGGAAACATTTCGAGACTCTGTTTTAATTTATTGCAATAATCTTTTTAAAAAAACCTTTACAAACCAAGCAGAAATTGAAGCGATTCTAAATTACCGTAATAGTTTACTACCGCTTATTAATAATTTGGCTTTTTCAATTGACCAGAGCATAATCGATGATGAAAAACGCTGGACAGTATTCCATGAGGAGCTTATTAAATTTGGTTTTTTGCCTTATTACGCTGAAGGAATGCTTTCTGGAGTTGCTATTTCGCCTATTTTAGATAAAGAAATAACTGAATTTTGCACACCTGAATTTCAGCTTAAAATGAAATTTAAAAATGCCGAAGCTGCTTCTTTTGGTGGCGAATATCCTTATTTAGAGCTTTCTGAAAATATTCAAATGGTACTATTGGGCGAAGAAATTGCTAAAAAATTTCCTGAGACTGATACTTACAAAGAAATAGAAGAAGCCTATCGGTATGCACTCATAACGCTTACTGATGTTCACGCGCTTACACGCAACGGTGAAAAAGAGGAATATTTATTGCACGACATTTCGCGCGATTTTTGGCCCAATGCCACCGATATTTCTTTTATGGAAACCTTTGTAAAGCAGCATTCTGCTTCAAAATTTGCTTCGGTAATTAAACGAATTTTAGCTACTATTTCAGAAGTAGAAGTAAGCGAGGATTCTGAAGAAGGAGATGTTTATCTTGTTGTAGTTGAGAGTTTTGACTCGGATCAAGAAGCTTCTGATAAGGTTTTTGAATATTTGAACAAGTCTATTGATGTTCCACACTCTATAAGCTCTAAGAAGGGAAAAATAGAAAAATTTCATACTGTTTATCGTTTTTACAGCGACAAACAAAAAGCAGATAAAGCACTTGCTAAGATTAAGTTACGATTTAAAAAAGCTAGAATAATTCATATTGATTTTAATTGGAATGAAATTTAATAACAATAGACATTACACTATAAGTTTTATCTGATTTATTTTTTTGTGAAGAAAAAAAATACAGCACGAATTATTCGTGCGTATTTTTTAAAATTTTTATAAAATGATTCAAAATTATAGAGAATCGCAATTTCCTATGCTAAAAGCAGCGAGAACTCTTAAATGGAATTGGCTCTTTTCAAGTAAATTGTTGGTAAAAAATGTTAAAAATTTGGATAATTTGGCACAATGTTGTAACTTTTGGAATAATAATGAATTATGAAATCATTAGGCGATATTATCAATCTTATTCAGGAATTAAG
>DZBP01000010.1 GCA_022729915.1 Draconibacterium orientale
GAAAAGGAACATGAGGGGCATAAGCACGACGAACACAGCGAGCACGACGGGCACGACCATTCCAAAACTTCGAGCCATAACGAAAGTGAAGCAAACCATGAAGAGCACGAAAATAATATTTCCGGTAAAATAAACGAACTTTCCACTAACGGCTCACTCGAAGCCGTTGTGGGAGCTAGTGTTTATTGGGCAGGAACAACTTCCGGTACGCTGAGCAACGAAAACGGTGAATTTCAACTAACTAAACTAGGCGAAACAAATCGCCTAGTAATTAGTTTTGTGGGTTATTCAAACGACACTATTTTAATAAACGAATACAATTTTTTGGAGCTAACACTCAAAAAAGGCATAGAAATGGAAGAAATAGATGTGGTTTACAAGCGTAAAACCACTGAAATGTCGTTTACAAATTCCATTAAATTGATGACCATCAATCAAGAAGAACTCAAAAAAGCGGCTTGTTGCAATCTTTCCGAAAGTTTCGATACCAACCCTACGATTGATGTGAGTTTTACCGATGCAATAACTGGAACAAAACAAATACAAATGCTCGGGTTATCAGGTGCTTATGTGCAAACAACCCGCGAAAATATTCCCGATGTACGAGGTTTAGCCGTATTGCAAGGTTTAAATTATACCCCTGGTCCATGGATTCAAAGTATTCAACTAAATACCGGAACAGGCAGTGTAATAAATGGTTACGAAAGTATAACCGGACAAATTAATGTAGAAATTAAAAAACCTCAGGACTCTGAAAGAATTTACCTAAATATTTATGCCAATAGTGAAAATAAAATTGAAGCGAACTTAAATACTCGTATTAAATTTAACGATAAATGGAGCACCGGATTGTTGGTTCATGGAAGTTTTTTGAATACCGAATGGGACATGAATGACGATAATTTTATTGACCATCCTACTATGAATCAAAAAATTGCACTCAGCAGAACTACTTACCAACACGACGGTTGGCATATCGATTTGGGTTTAAAAGGAACTATTTCCGACATCAAAAGCGGACAGCTTTCATCTTTAAACCAAACTAATCTTTGGCAATCGGAAATGAATACCCAACGAATAGAATCGTGGTTGAAAGTAGGTAAAGTATTAGATTTTGAACAATTTACAAGTTTTGGTTTTCAAACGTCAGTTACTTTGCATCAGCAAGATGCCTTTTTTGGAGCTAGAAATTATGATGCAAATCAAAACACTTTTTATACCAACTTAATTATCGAAAGAGAACTAAAAGCAAAAGGAAATGAAATTAAAACGGGAATAAGTTTTCAAGCAGACAAACTAAATGAAAATGTAGTGGCTTTTGACTATTTGCGCAATGAAAAAGTACCCGGTATTTTTTTAGAGCATACCTATTCTAAAAATCCAAAGTTCACTCTTGTAACAGGTTTGCGTGCCGATTTGCATTCCAATTATGGTATTTTTTTTACACCACGCTTACACATACGCTATGCACCTAGCGAACAAACAGTTATAAGACTTTCGGGCGGAAAAGGTTGGCGTACAGCAAGTATTTTTGCCGAAAATATTGGAATGTTTGCTTCAAACCGAACTATTATTGTACAATCAGAAGATACAGAAAATCCTTACGGGTTATCGCCGGAAGTTGCTTACAATCTGGGATTTAACTTTGCTCAAACTCTTTATTTGGGAAGCAAAGAGCTTGTAGTAAGTATCGACCTGTATCGCACTCAATTTCAAAATAAAATTATAGCAAATTACGACGTTTCACCTCAAGAAATAAATTTTTATAATCTTAAAGGTGAGTCGTTTGCAAATAGTATTCAAATACAAATAGACCTTGAGTTATTCGAAAATTTTAATACTCGTTTAGCTTATCGTTTCAACGATACAAAAACAAATTTTAATCAAGATCAGCTCGAAACCACACCTTTAACATCAACACACAGAGCATTTATCAACATGTCCTATTCAACAAAAAAGGAATGGAATTTTGATTTAACGGTAAATTATCAAGGAAAAAAACGTATTCCAAATACCAGCTCAAATCCTGAAATTTACCAATTACAAGAATTTTCGCCAGCGTTTTTCCTTACAAACGGACAAATTAGTAAACATTGGAAAAAATTTGAACTTTATTTGGGCGTGGAAAATTTATTCAATTTTGTTCAAGAAAACCCAATTATTTCAGTTGAAAATCACGATTCGGAATATTTTGATGCCTCTTTGATTTGGGGTCCAATTCTGGGAAGAAAAACTTATGGCGGTTTGCGTTTTTTTATAAAATAAAGACCTACATTTTTTGGAAAATTTCAAAAAAAAGCATATATTTACTTGCTCATTTTATTAAAATATATCGCTCTTTTTTGAAATTTTTAAATTATGGAAAATAGAAATTATGCTAAAGATATTTTGCTAGGAGTAGCCGTGGGTGATGCTTTGGGAGTACCTTTTGAATTCAAAAGCCGAACCACAATTGCCTATCACCCAGCTACCGATATGGTTGGATACGGTACTTATGGGCAACCAGCCGGCACTTGGTCTGATGACAGCTCGCTTACTTTTTGCTTAGCAGAATCATTGCTCAATGGATTGAGTTATAATGATATAGCACAGAGTTTTATTGATTGGTTTTATTACAATCGTTGGACTCCTTATGGCGAAGTGTTTGACGTGGGAAATACCACACAAGTAGCCCTCGAAAGGTTAAAACGTGGTATTGCACCGGATTTAGCAGGCGAAAATTCCGAATCCTCTAATGGAAATGGTTCTTTGATGCGTATTTTGCCGCTTTTACTCTACACACACAACAAGCCCATTGATGCGCGTTTTGAGATTACTAAAAAAATTTCTTCCATTACGCATCGTCATATTCGTTCAATAATTGCCTGTTTTTATTATTTAGAATTTGCTCGTCATCTGCTCTATGGAGTAGAAAAATTTGAAGCCTATCGACTTCTTCAGACACAAATTCCAGAATTTTTAGTAACAAAAGAAATTCCTTTGAGCGAAATAAAGCCGTTTGAACGCCTTTTGGAAAAAAATATTTGGCAACTGCGTGAAAGAGAAATAAATTCGTCGGGTTATGTAATAGACTCATTAGAAGCCGCTTTGTGGTGTTTACTCACAACAGACAATTATAAGAAAGCAGTTTTGAAAGCAGTAAATTTGGGCGAAGATACCGACACAACGGCTGCAATAGCTGGAGGATTGGCAGGTTTAATTTATGGTTGGGAATCAATTCCAGCATTATGGGTGAGTGAGTTAGCTAAAATTGACGATATATTAACTTTAGCATTGCACTTATCTCAAAAATACCAAATGTCAATAAAATAAAAGAAATAGATTAATGTGTAAAATCTAAAAAAAGATTCCAAAACTTTTAAGTTATTCAAAAAAAAAAAAACGGCTAAGGTAAAATCTTAGTCGTTTTTTTTAGTATAAATCAAATGTAATTTCAAAAAAAAGAATAACTAAATATAAGCTAATTCTTCCAAAGCTTCTTTAATTAGCATATAAGTATGCTCAATATCATTATCCAAACCTACCGAAAAACGAACCAATCCTGGCGAAAGCCCCATTTCCGACTGAGTTTCGGCAGGTACTTCCGATGAGGTACTCGAACCCGAATTGCTAAAAAGTGTTTTGAAATAACCCAAGCTAACTGCGAGGTAACCAACCCCTTTGGCTTGCATCAATTCCATTAAACTATCGGCGCGCTCTTTGGTTTGCATGTTGATAGCTATAATTCCTCCGTAACTAAATTGCGAATTCATCATCGAATTAAGCAATTCGTGTCCAGGGTGTGATTTCAAACCCGGGTACGAAACTTGTATGCCAAGCTCAGTAAAGCGATTGGCTAAATACATTGCGTTGTGTCCGTGTTGTTTCATTCTAATGTGCAGAGTATGAAGGTTTTTCAAGATTCCAGATGAGCGCAAAGGGTCAAGTGCCGGACCTAATAACATAGCCGTTCCGGAATTTACATTTACCAAGTCATTAATAAATTTAGAATCAGCGCAAATAGCTCCAGCTACTAAATCATTTTTCCCATTAATAAACTTGGTCATACTATACACAACTATATGAGCACCAAGCTTATGAGGAGCAAGAATCATGGGTGAAAAAGTATTATCAACCACTAATTTAATTCCATGTTCATTTGCAATTTTCGCCATTTCAGGAATATCCGATATTTGCAACAATGGATTTGAAATTGATTCGGTATAAATAAGTTTTGTATTTGGTTTAATAGCTTTTCTAATTTGCTCTAAATTAGTAGGATCAACAAAAGTAACTTCAATATTAAATTTAGGCAAATAATTTTTTAAGAAAGCAAAAGTACCTCCGTAAGTAGTCATACTCGAAACAATGTGGTCTCCAGCGTTGCAAAGTTGCAGCATAGTGCAAGTAATTGCAGCCATTCCTGAGGCTGTAACCCACGCACTTTCAGTTCCTTCCATAGTAGAAAGTGCATCTGCCAAATATTTATTTGATGGATTCCAATGGCGCGAATACAAAAAACAACCTTCTGCAACACCTTCAAAGGTATCGACCATAGTTTTCGCACCTAAAAAAGTAAAGGTCGAAGAATCAGTTATTGAGGGATTTACATCGCCAAACTCGCCAAATTGTGCAAGATATTGCACTTGGGTTGCTGGATCAAAATTTTTCATACGTTCTTGGTTTTATTTAATTTTTCTTGGGTTCAAAGTTTTTGTTATGAGTGCTATAAATAATTTTTTTGAGAAATTACACATCTTCATGTACAAACTTTCGGGGGCAAATGTATGAATTAATTTAATACAAAATACGAATTATGTTCAATAACATTTTTGCAAAAAAAGTGAAAAAAGTAAAGATTGTAAAGTGAAGGTATTTGCACAAAAAGAAGGAAAAAAAGTAAAAATATATGAATTTCAATGTATTTTTTTTCAAAAAAAATAAATAATGAATAAAATTAAGATTATATTTTAAAATTATATTATAACTAAAAATAATAAAAAATTAGCACTAAAATTTTTATAGCTGAAAACCGATAATCAAAATATCATCTACTTGTTTTGTGATTTTTCCAGAACCGTTTTCGGCATCTTTCCACGCAACAAAGGCTTCTTCAAATTTTTCAGCTTGCTCAGGTAATGCTATTTTTTGAGCATTTAGTTCAATAATCATATTTTTTAGCGCGGTATATCCAAATTTTCGGTTATCCTTGCCCCCAAATTGGTCGGCAAAGCCGTCAGAAAAAATATAAAAAACATCACCCTCTTGAAATTCAATATCTGTATTTTCAAAATTACGTTCTTTAGCATAAATTCCTATCGGATTTTTTACCGATTTAGTTACCAAAAGTTCGCCATCTCTAAGCATGTAAAGTGGATTGTTTGCTCCTGAGAATTGCATTTTTCTATTTTTTAGATTTACAATACAAATAGCCATATCCATTCCATCTTTTGAAGTAGATTCTTTGGATTGAGATAACGATTCTTTAACAAGAATTCTCATATTTTCGAGTATTTGTGCGGCATCTAAGTTGTTGGGTTTAACTGTTTCGTTCAAAAAAGATATTCCTAACATGCTCATAAATGCACCGGGTACACCATGCCCTGTGCAATCAGCTGCTGCAATTACAAGTGAATCGTCTATTTGTCTTATCCAATAAAAGTCGCCAGAAACAATATCTCTTGGTCGCCAAAAAATAAAATAATTTGGTATTTTTTTGTTCAAAATTTCTTTTGATGGTAGCAGAGCCGTTTGTATTTTTTGAGCATATTTAATACTATCCGTTACTTCATTGTGGCGTCTTTCTATTTCTTTTTTTAATTTGTCAATTCGTTCTTTTTCTTTGTGAATGGCTAAACTTTGTTGCCAAAGTTTTTTGTTTTTTTCGGTAAATTTTTCTTTTTCTATTTCAAGTTCCTCTTTTTCAGAGATTAAGCTTTTCAATTGAAGCTGAGTATCTATGTTTTTATTTTGGGCTAAAGATTCAGAATCGTTTGTTTTATCACAATTCATGTTTTCAAGTTTTCGCTTGTAATCGGTCAAAATATAGTTTAGCCGATTGATTTCTTTCTCTGAATCTTTTTTAAGCTCTAAGTGTTTTTTTTCTAATTTTGAATATTTTTCTGTTGGTTTATTGAATTTTCGCTTCAAAAACCAAAACATAAAAACACTAAAAACGCTTAATACAATTAAGAGAACAGCATAAAAATAGATATTTTCAAAAAAAGCAAACATTTTATATTTTTTTAATTTTATAACTATTCGAAAAAAATTCAATTATTCCATCAAAACAGTTCCATCTGTTTTTGTTTTTAGTACAAATATATTTTCGACACCAAAACTATTTTTCTTTCCAAGCAACGTTAGCGAGCCCGAATGATTTACAAATACTCCAATACCTGTAGTTCCTTCATTACTACGTACTTCGCCTAATTCCGTATAAGTATTATCAGATAACTTAGACCAAGACATACTGAGCTTGTTTAGTTCAAAAATATTGTTAGTTACCACTCCTACAAAATAAATATCGCTATTTATTAAGCTAGTAGATAAGCAAATAAATTGTTTGTTTCCGGTATTAATGTCGTAAGTATTTATGCTATTACCTTCAAAATCATATTCTTGTATCTGATTAGTTCCATTATAATAGCTATTTGTTATAAAAAAATAATGGTCGTTAGCGACAAGCGAATAAGTTAAGTTTCCACTGATATAAACAGACATAGTATCGATAACATTTCCCGTATAGTCGATAGTAAAAATATAGGGTTTATATCCAGATACTGAAAACATTGGCGAATCGAAAATAATGGAAAATTGATTGTTTTCGTACCTCAAAACTTTCCAAAATTCATAAGCTTCAGGTATAACAAGTTTTACGTTAGAAAGTAATTCGCCTGATTGTGAATACTTTGAAATTTGCAAAGTCAATATATTTATAAATGTATTATCGTCCCATTTTGAGTTCTTACTCAAGCAAATAATATTTCCTTGATTATCTTGATATGCGCTGAAATACGAAAATAAATTTGCTTCATTTTCTGATCCGTCAATTCCATCGATTAAAGGTTTTTGCCAATTAAAAAGCACGTTTCCACTTTGGTCGAACTTGATAAATTGAACGTGCTGAATCGTATTTCTGTATTTAACCGAATCGGTATGCACAACCGCTAAAAGAAATTGATTATCAGTAGTTTTATCTAATACAAAATTTGAAATATCAACTTTTGCTGAGAAATTAAATAATTCGGCAAGTTTGTTTTGCCAAAGAATTTCACCAGAAGAGCTAATTTTTGTCAAATATCTTAATTTTTCGCTTTCGGTAATCAACACAAAACCATCGTCGGTAATAATAGGAGTAAGTATTGCTTTTTGGCTATATACCAGCAGATTATGTTCGTCGGCTGTTGCTAATGTAATTTCATATTTTTGGCAAGAAGCTACAAAAAGTGCCATAAGCAACACTATAACTATTTTTTTCATTATTCTGAATTTTACAAAGTTATTATAAAATATTTAGCCCATCTTACTTTTATTCTGTTGCAATTAAGTAATATATTAATTGGTTTTCAGAACAAATATCCTAATTATTTAATTGAAAAATATTTAAAAAAAGTAGGATAATTTTATAAAGAATGTATAATCGGTCAAAATCAAATCAATATTTTGCTTTGATTTTGTAAAAAAACGTATATTTCAATCCAAAAGTATAAGTTGTTGTTTTGAAATGAAATAAGTCATCAGTGTAGTACATCTGAAATTCATAAGGCGCACTAACACCAATTTCCTTTTTGGTAAAAGGCAAAAGATTCATTGAATTGTTTGCTTTTAGTGAAAAAGTAAACCTATCGAGCCTATAATCAATTGCTAATCCTAAACTTACACCTACATTATCTACATTTCGATAGTTGTCGGTTTTAAATTCAATGTTTAGAAGTTCGTTATTGATATTAGAGAGAACACTTTGGTTAAAATATCCATCAAGATTTCTGGCACGTGTATAAAATACTCCGGTATAAATTGTTGTATAAAATTTCTTGAATACTTTAAAAGAAGAACTTAATTCAATTGGAAATTTAAGTTCTGAAAAGCGTTCGTCGAAATACAAATAAGTAGTATCAGAAAACGGAATTTTGCGAGAATATGAAAATTTTGTTGTTGAAATTCCAAAATTTAAATTTAAATATTTGAAGATATTTTTACTTAAATCGACTTGAAAAAGAGTTGAATTAGACAAAATATATTCTTGTGTATAGTCTGCTTTATCCCAAATTGTGTATCTTTTTATAATTATGGGCTTAATTATAGCTGAACCAACAGTGAAACCAATTGTTAAACTCGGATAACGTTCAAATTTACTCAGAGCTTCCGAAAACAAAACAGGGTCAGTGGTTTGCGCTTCGTATAATGGTTCTTTTTTTAAGAAACGATACGTTAATCTATCGGCTTGTTCTATGTTGTCGATTTCGTAATGAGCGGCGGCTAAGTACTTGTATGCCTGAGTTTTTTCACTACCTCTGTATTTACATGATTTCATTTTATCTTCCAAAAGCTGAATCGTTTGTTCAAACAAACCTCCATTATAAAGTTCGATAGCTTTTCCTAAATCTTCGCGACAAGTGGTCTGCGAAAATGCTGAAAAACTAAACGACGAAAATAAAATTAATAAGATATAATTTAATCTTTGCATAGTTCACTTTTTTTCGATATTTTTAGTCAATCAAATCTCTAACGTTTGATTTCTTCACCAATGTATTTATTCCATTCTTCGGTTGTTAAATCTCTAGTAATGAGTGATTTTACTTTTTCAACATAATTTTTTAACGAGAGTTCCCAAAACCGCAAACTGCTATCGTAGCACAATGCGTATATTCTGTTATTTTTTATTGAAAGCTTCTTGACGTTTTGTTCGTGATCGCTTATAGTTATGGGGCTTGCTTCAAAATCAGTAACCGAATAAAGATTAATGCGTTCATCGTCTGTTGCAATAGCCAAAGTACTTGAATTTTCGTCAAAAACTAAATTACTCACTCCTGCCGAACTTGCATAAATTGAAGTTTTAAATGTTATTTTATCGGAAACAGTAAAAACATCAATTACACCATTAGAATATCCAACCGCTAACAAACTTTGGTCTGGAGAAATTGCGATAGCAGTTGCTCTATTTTTTTTAGTTGAAATATTCTTTTTCTCATAACTATCTAAATCAATTCCAATAATATTTCCGTTGTTGCAAGCTGCAAACATCATGTTCTTTTTGGGGACAAAAACAAAATCATTTATTCTTTCTTCAAAAACAATTTCGATAATTAATTTGGGCTTTTTTTGGTCGAAGCTCCAAATTTTTAAAGCAGGTCCCCTATCAGAAATTGCAATTGTTGAATTACTCAATTTAATAGCTCCACGAATGTAGTCGCTATAATCTGGAAATTTTTCTACCTGATTATTTTCGTAATCCCACAGATAAGCTGTTTTGTCTTCGTAACCAATAATGGCATACTTTGCGTCAAGTACATACGATGAATTTACTGGAATTTTAGACGATAAAGTCTTTGAAACAGAGGGTTTTCCGCCATTAAAATCGTATTTTTGGAGTTTTCCATGTTTTGAAACTAACGTAATAAGTCCGTTGAGGCTCATGTTTGTGAAATTTTCTTTCTCAAGCGGGATTATATTTTTTTCGCCCGAATTAAGAATTGCAAAATTCAAGGCTTTATAAATTTCAGGGTCTTGCTCTGAACCTCCGTAATCTTTATTAAATTTATATGCTTGGTAAGCCAAAAGTAAATTCACTTGTTTATCGTTGTAATTTTGCTTCGATTTTAATGCTAAAGACTGTGCCATAGCTAAATACGACAAAACATTTGCTCTTTCACGCTCCGACTCGGCAATTTTGCGTTCGTTTTCAGAAAGTAAGCGCATTTCTTCGGCTTTATCGCGAGCCAATTTTGCATTTTCGGCTTCTTTTTTTGCATATTCGGAGCTTAATTCGGCAAGAGCACGCATTTTTTGTGCATCGGTTTTAGCACTATCGGAAAGCAATTTTGCAACCAAAGCTTCGTAAGCATTTAGCTCGGCACGTTTTTTTTCTTCTTCGGCAAGTTCGGTTGCTTTTATGGCTATTTCTTTCTGGTCTTCGGCTATTTCTTTTTGTTTTTCAGCCTTCTTTTTTTGTTGTTCTATCAAAACAGCTTGCGTTTCGGCATATTTTCGAGCGGTATTTGCTAAAAATGCCACACCCGAAAGAGTAACAATTATTATAAGAGCTGCTATAAGTAAAATAGTGCGCAAACGCTGTTGTTTTCTCTTTAGTGCAAGTAAATATTTTCTGCTGGCTTGTAAAAATTCAACAATTTCAGAAGAAAGTATTTCGGCATTTTCGAGTTTTTCTTCTTTAGAAAAAGCGTTCATGTCGTACTTTGCAATCCAATATTTATTTGGTTTGCTTTTGTTGTACCAATCTTCAAAATAGGCAAGTGCACCGGCAGCCAATAAAAAGCCATCGGCTTTGTTGTTGTCTTTCCACCGGTTTAATTGAATTTGAAAATCTTTCAGATTAGAAAGATTGTCCATTTCTTCGGCTTCCCATTCTTGTAAGTATTTCCAATTTCTAATGAGAGCCTCGTGTGTAATATCGAACGTGTCGTCAGCCGAAAGATATTGAGTAGCAATATCTTCATCGTTTATAAATGGTCTAACAAAAGTACTGTCTTGCAAACGATAAATATTCATTACACCACAAACTATTTCGTAAGAAATGTGAGGAACGTTTATAATTTGAGTTATTTCTCGTAAAGTAATTCGGTTTCTAACGGCTCTTCCTTCATCTATTTTAGTAAGTGATTTGAAAGCAATTTTAATAATTAATTGAGCATCTGCTTTGGTAATGTTTTGTTTAGCCCAATCAATATTTTGCGAAAAATAATCGAACGATTTTTCATACAAAATGTTTGCGTGAGTATTTAAAACATTGGTAAGCATAGGTTTATCGTAGTAAACTTGCCTAAAATCTTCAATTTCTAAAAGCCAAGCATCAAAATTTTCTCTATCTTCGGCTTTTAAAATTTTACTAGGCATTCCGGCTATTTTGGCTAAATGCAATAAATTAAGTTCTTGATTTCCATCGTCAGCTACTTTCCAAAGCCTGTTCATAATGTGCTGAAGCAGTGGAAGTTGGTCAAAACCATTTGGTAAATCGTTAATTAATTTTTCCGAAAGACTTTTAGAAACTTTTCCACCTGATAAAATGGCAGGTTCTTCGATAATTTGTTGAAGCTCATTCCGCTTCAAACGTGGAACAAAAAACTGGCTAAAGCCAATAAATTCGGGTAATCCTTTAAATGCAACACTCTGGCTTATGTAGTCGGAGCGCATAGTAAAAGCTATGTAAATAGGCAAATCGGCTTCGGAAGCTATTCGAGCTGTTTCGAGCAGTAAGTTGATGGTTGTGTATGCATTAGCCGAAGGTTTATTGTTGCTAAAATTCTCGGAATTGGTAAAAAATTCTTCAAATTGGTCAGCCAAAATAAATAAATTTGAAGCACTTTGCTTCATTTTTTTTTGCTCTTCTTTGCTTGCATTTATCCACTTTTCTGAATTATAATCGATGTAAAATTTTGATTCTTTGTAAAGCGAAGTTAAAGCCGAAAAACCATAGCCCAATTCTTCCTCCACAAATGCTGCATCGAGTTCTAAATGCTGCGAAATAGTGCGTGCTAAATTTTGCAAAGGACTGCGTTCGGGGCGGAAATCGGTGATGAGCCAATTGCTAAATTTTGCTCTAAAAAATCCAGCTCTTGCATTAGGAATTACGCCTGCATACACCAAGGACGATTTTCCATCGCCAGAAGCTCCGGTTATCATCACAAACTTTTTTTCTTCCAGTTGGCGAATAATTTGCCGAATGTGTACTTCTCTACCTTTAAAGAAAATGGATTCATTTTCAGTAAAAGGACGCAAACCCGGATATGGACAAATTTTCTTTTCCACTATTATTGTATTTAACTGATTTTAAGCTTATAAAAAAGGAAAATAGATTGAATCAAATGCAAAGAAAACTTCATAAGTAATTTTTAATTTTTAATTGCATCTAAGTGTACTTTTATTTCCAAAGGCATCAATTCAGCCGAAAGCATCATCGAATTTACATTTGGTATTGCAATATTCTTATTTTCATTGGTTTCTGTTTCTAAATCGCCCAAAAATAAAATAGGCGTTTGAGAAGAAGCACCTCCGGTTTTGTTCCAAACTTGCTGAACAAAATGAGTTGCCCAATCAGAAGTTCTATTAAAATAAATTACAAGTAACTTGGTCTTAGTCATTTGATTAGCAATAAAAGTCATGTAATCATCTGGCGAACTCTGAACAATGCCTAATTTTGTAACATCGGCAATATCACTAACCAATTCAATAATTTCATGGGCTTCATCTTCATCTAATTCATTGTAAATAAAGAAAATATCAGTATCTTTAATGTCTTTTATTTCTTTCTTGTCTGAAAGCATAATCGAGCGAAGGTCTTCCACAAAAACTACTGGCGACTCATGGTTTGAATACACCATGTTTGACGAAATATTGTTGCGCACAGAGTTAATAAAATCTTCTTGCGAAGCATCTAAAGGCTTATCAATCAAATCTTGAGGATACCAAATAAATATTTTAGATATTACATTTTCTTTTTGATAATTTTGAGCTACATAAAACTGAAATTCACTCAACGAGGTTTGTTTTTTATTCTGTATTATTTTCCCATACGAATGCCCTAAAATATGAATAGTGCAATCCGCTTTTTTTACTTCGTCTAATATTCTGTTAGTCAGAATTTCATCGTCTATTTCTTCGTAGTTGGCGTTGAGAAAAATTATTTCCATACCAGCTCTGACCAAGATTTTACTCAAAAAATCTTGGGTTGATTTCATTTCTTCCGACACGTCTGATAAGAAAACTCTAATTGTATCTACGTTTTTCGACATTTACCTTATTTTTTGTTTGTTTTTGTACAAAACTTTTTAAGCGATATCTATTATTTTAGATAACTTCAAAATTAGTTATTTTATTTGTTTTTTCAAAGTTAAAAGGCATTAAATATTGTTAAACACTCAAAATATATATATTATTATACTTACTAATTTATTTTTATTTGAAAAATTAAGGTATTCAAATAATTTAAAATAAAATATTTAACAATTGTATAAAAATAAATAATGTACAAAAAGTTTTTTTTAAAATTCATTATTAATTTAAAGAGAATCTTTTGTAAAAGTAAAGATTCTAAAGTGTAGGTATTTACAGAAAAAAAGATAAAGAAAACAAAAATATATAAAAATATTAGAGTGTTTTTAAGAAAAAATAATATTAAAATAATAGATTTAGAATATAATACACAATGTTGTTTAGTTAAGATTTATTCTAAAAAGAAAAATTCTATTCGCGAAACAGTTCAAAACCGCAAAACGAGTAGAGTTTTCTAACTTAACTTCATTAATGTAATGTAATGCAATAAAATACAAACGCCAACAAATTTTACAACTCAATACCGATAATTAATTAAAGTTTCGTTTCAAAAAACAAAATATAAAAACACTAAAAACGCTTACTACAATTGAGAGAACAGCACAAAAACAGCTATTTAAAAAAAAAGCATTATTTATAATTTTTTTATCTCAGTAAGTTTTTGTTATTTTGCCGTTTCAAAAATAGAAATTCACTTATTTGAAAATAATGTTTGCTGAAATTTATATACAAGGACCGCTTTTAGGACTGTTTGCTTTTTTTGCCATTGGTATTTTTCACCCCATAGTAGTCAAAGCTGAATATTATTTCAGCAAAAAAATAGGTTGGATTTTTTTGCTGTTTGGAGTTATTCTTTCTTCATTTTCACTGTTTGTAGAGGGTTTTTGGAGTTATGTATTGGGTGTTTTTGGGTTTGCTCTATTCTGGAGTGTGCTGGAAATTATAGAACAACACAAACGAGTTTTGAAAGGCAGAGCCAAGCGAAATCCAAATAGAGTTTACGAACAAAAAAACGAACAAAAATGGAAACTCTCAATTTTGATGGGATTATTTTAGGAGCAGCCAGTTTTTTGATTATCATGATTTCCCGATATTCGTGTATTGCGGGAGAATATCATTTTACAAAAAAAATATGGAAACTGTTCTTAATTATTGGAATTAGTAGTGTTGCTGCGGCTTTTTACATTCCCAACATGCTCGTTTCAGGCATTATTGCTATTTTGGGTTTCTCTTATCTTTGGGGGATTCAGGAAGTTATAGAGCAAGAAGAGAGAGTAGCCAAAGGCTGGTTTCCTAAAAATCCAAAACGAACCAATAAATAAATTACTATGTTTTTTGTAGGTATTTTTTCTTCTCAAATAGCAACAATATTAATATATCTAGCGATATTCCTTTACTTTTCATTGTCGCTTGCTAGCCACGAAATGCCACAAAATTTACCATTAATCTTTTCTACTGAAAAGCAAATTGTTTTTGAAGAAAAAATAAATACTGAGCACTTTACAATATTTTCTTTCGCAAAAGAAAAAAATCAAAAAACAGAAAAACCGTCCTTTTACAAGCTCATTGAGTTTAGCTTATGCCGACTGAAAAATAATAATCACAAACAAATACTCGAATCCAAATTAATTTATAGTTACCACCCCGAAAACAGTATTTTCAATCGCCCACCGCCTTGTGCCTAAAAATCTCCAACAGGTAAGACTAATTAATTCAATATCAATAATTTAATATTCAATACTCAGTACAAAGTACTTTGTATCAAATACATTGTGCAAACTACTCTGTACTTTAAAAATTCAATCGCAAAATGAAAAAAATCATTATATTATTCCTATTCTTCATTCCTTATGTAGCCAATGCGCAAATAAAGGATACCATTAATTTAGAAGAAGTTACCATTAGTGCCGACAAACAAGGTGGCAAATTGCAAAACATTCCCATTAGTGTAACTCATATTGCGTCTAAAAAACTCGAAATTCAGAATATCAACAACTTAACAGATTTGAGCGCACGCATTCCCAATTTATTTATGCCCGATTACGGTTCGAGGTTAACAACACCAATCTTTATTAGAGGAATTGGTGCTAGAATCAATTCTCCCTCAGTAGGTTTGTATGTAGATGGTGTTCCTTATTTCGACAAAGGTTCATTTAATTTTGAGTTTTTCAATGTTCAGAAAATTGAAGTGCTGCGTGGACCTCAAGGTACTCTTTATGGTAGAAATACCATGGGCGGGTTAATTAAGATTTATACCCTCGAAAATCAAGATTATCCCAATGGTAGTTTTTATTCCGAATATGGAAACTACAACCAAATAAAATCTGTTTTGCATTACAACATGCCGATAAGCCCAAACTTAACGCTCTCTTTTGATGGTGCATACACTCACAACGATGGAAATGTTACCAATAGTTTTACCAACACCAAAGCCGATGAATTAGATACTTATTCAGGGCAACTCAAATTAAATTACAAACCATCGGAAAAGCTGAAAATTACTTTTGCTACAAATTTTGAAGACAACGACCAAGCCGGATATCCTTATGCGGTGTACAATGTAGAAACAAAAATAATTTCCGATGTAAATTATGACAAAGCAAGCTCCTACAAACGCAAACAAAGCTCCAACGGTTTGAACATAGAATACACTGCTCCTAAATTTGTAATAAACTCCTCTACCAGCTTTCAATACGTTGAAGACCAGCAAGCGATAGACCAAGACTTTACCAATGCCGCAACGTATTTTGTTACTCAAGACCGAAACCGAAAAACTGTGGCTCAAGAATTTAATATCAACTCAAGCGAAAAATCGAAAATAAAATGGCTTTTGGGTACTTTCGCTTTTAACGAAGACGAAGATAAGGAAGTAATTGTAAATGTGCTTAGCAACGGAATGATAATGCTCAAAGATTATGTTCAAATATCCAAAGGAATAGCTTTTTACGGACAAACTACTTTGCCTTTGGGCAAATTTGATTTTACTGCCGGACTGCGTTACGACATGGAAAAAGCAAATTTAGTGTACAACTACGAACGTACTCTCGCCGGAAATACTTCGCACATCAATGATTTTGACAACAGTCTCAATTTTTCGCAACTGTTGCCACGATTTGCCATTAATTTTCATGCAAATGAAAATTTAACAATGTACCATTCTATATCAAAAGGTTACAAAGCCGGAAACTTCAATTCAACCTTCACTCGCGACGAAGATATTAGTTTCAAACCAGAGTACAGCATCAATTATGAAATTGGAGTAAAATCATCGTTTTTCAACAGAAAACTAACGGCAAATTTGGCTGCATTTTACATTGACTGGAAAGACCAACAAATTTACCAACCCGTACCCGAAGGAACAGGTTCAATGCTTAAAAATGCAGGCAAATCATTGAGCAAAGGTATTGAATTAGAGATAAATACACGCCCTAGCAAAAATTTTGACATTTGGTTGGGTGTAGGATTAAACGAAGCTAAGTTTGTGGATTACCAACGAGACGAAAACACAAATTACGGACAAAATTACATTCCATACATTCCCAAATACACTCTCAATGCAGGAATAAATTATACGGTTTTTGTAAAATCGAAACTTATTAAACAAATTGTAATGAATTCAAACTATCAACTGTTTGGCAAATTATACTGGAACGACGACAATGTGGCTTACCAAGATGCTTACGGAATATTGAATGCAAAAATTTCGGTTAGTTCAAGAATATTCCAATGGGGCTTTTGGGGAAAAAATCTAATTTCGGCTGAATACAATGCCTTTTACTTTGAGGCTTTAGGCAAATCTTATGTACAAAAAGGAAAACCTATTCAGTTTGGTCTCTTTGCCAAAGTAAATTTCTAACAAAATAGTAAAAAATACAAAGTACAAATTCAAAAATTTTGTACTTTGTGCTTTTACCCAATACTTTATAGCAAAAAAACATGTTCAAACTCAACGATAAATACTTCACACTCCTGAATCTGTATTTAGCACAGTCCATACCCATGAGTTTTTTTTCAACCGTATTGCCTGTAATTATGCGCATGGAACAGCACTCGCTCACTTCCATCGGACTTATTCAGCTCATCAAATTGCCTTGGATATTAAAATTTCTGTGGGCGCCCATAATCGACAAAACTTCCGATAATCTAAACAAATACAAACGTTGGATTATTTTATCGGAAATATTTTACGCTTTTGTAATTCTGTGCATTTCCTTTTTCAGCCTACAAACCAATTTCACAACCATCATTGTACTCATGCTCATTGCCTTTACAGCCTCAGCCACTCAAGATATTGCCACTGATGCCTTTGCCATTCTCATACTCAAAAAAGAAGAACGAAGTCTTGGAAACAGTATGCAGTCTGCCGGAAGTTTTTTGGGAACTTTGACAGGAAGCGGATTTTTATTGGTTATTTATCATTATTGGGGCTGGAATTACTTACTCATTGCCTTAGCCGGATTTGTACTTTTGGCACTCGTACCACTTTACCTTTACAAAACAAAAAACAGACAAATAATTGAAACAAAAAGCGAAATCGCGCCCATACGATTCAGCGATATTTTTCTTTTTTTTTCACAAAAAAAACAAGGAAAGCACATTTTCTTTCTCTTTATTTACTACACCGGAATTATTGGCGTATTAACCATGTTAAAACCATGGTTGGTCGATTTGGGATACGATGTTAAAGAAATTGGATTCATGTCGGGCATTTATGGAGCAGGAGTAGGCGCGTTGTTTGCATTTCTGGCGGGTTTAGTCATTAAACGAATAGGAAAAAAAAGCAGTTTAATCCTTTTTTCGGCTTTGGCACTCGTTACCGTTTCTTATTTTTATATACTAACACTTATTTCTGCCGATTTATTTTTTATTATGGTAGGAATTAGCTTTCTTTGGGGAAGTTATGGAATACTTTCGGTGCTTATTTACACCATTTCTATGGAAAAAGTGAGAGAAGGACGCGAGGGTACTGATTTTACCATACAAATAGTTCTTACTCATTTAAGTAGTTTAATTATTGCCGTTTTGAGTGGAAAATTTGCCCACGCTTTTTCATACAAAACTCTCTTTTTAACAGAAATAATCGTTTCATTACTTGTTCTTATGTATATTATTTTTGTTTATACAAAAACAGAAAAAAAAGAAATTTTAAACTAAAAAAATGGACTTATTCAAAAAATACAACGTAGCCATACCACGCTACACCAGCTATCCTCCGGCAAATTTTTTTCATGCCGATTTTGAGTATGCACAATGCGAACAGCAATTACAGCTTTCCAACAACGAAAAAAAACGCAATCTCTCGTTTTATATTCACATTCCGTTTTGTGATAAACTTTGTTACTATTGCGGATGTAATACGTTGATTAGTAATAATAAAGAAAAAATATCCTCTTACGTAGAAAGTCTGAAAAAAGAAATCTATCTAATGAAAAAATTTCTGGACAAAGACCGGAAAATTTCGCAAATACACTGGGGTGGCGGTACACCCAACTATCTGGCAATAAACCAAGTACAGGAAATAATGCAGCTGTTTAGTCAAGAATTTGAATGGATAGAAAAAGCCGAAATAGCTATGGAATGCCATCCTGCGCACTTAACTTACGAATACGTTGACGAACTAATTGAAAGTAAATTTAATAGAATAAGTCTGGGAATTCAAGATTTTGACCCTAAAGTACTCGAAGCCGTGCACCGAAGCGACTCAAAAATTCCCGTGCCTGAATTGGTAAAATACATCAAAAGCAAAGGCAACATTTCGGTGAATTTGGATTTTATATACGGTTTGCCTTTCCAAGAAGAAGAAAATTTTGCACAAACCATACAAAAAGCCATTGAAATTTCGCCCGACCGCTTAGTAACATTTTCCTATGCACACGTACCTTGGGTGAAAAAGACACAAGAAAAACTCGAAAAATTTATTTTGCCCGATGTAAACAAAAAAACCAAACTTTTTGAAATTGCGCACAAATTATTAACCCAAAACGGATACATTTCGATAGGATTAGACCACTTTGCCAAGAACGACGATGAATTAAATATTGCGTTAGAAAATAAAACGCTACACCGCAATTTTCAAGGTTATTCCACTTTGGAAACTACCGGACAAGTATATGCGCTGGGCGTGAGCGGAATTAGCCAACTGAGCAACGCCTATTTTCAAAGCACTAAAAACATTGAAAAATACCAAAAAAGCATTGAAAATGGTAAATTGCCAATAGAAAAAGTATATTTTTTGAACGAAGAAGAAAAAATTATTCGCGAAATAATCGACGAATTGATGTGCAATTTGTACCTAAACTGGGAAAAAATTGCCAAAAATCATTCAACTACGATTGAAAAAATAAAAGAAATTGTTGAATATTCTGCGGAAGCATTAAAACTATTTGAAGCCGAAAAACTCTTAATTTTTGATGAAAATACCATAGAAATAAAACCTTTAGGTCAGTATTTTATCAGAAATATAGTAGCAACATTCGACCCAAAATTAAAGAATACCGACAAACGGTTTTCTAAAGCGTTATAAGAAAAAGAAGTAAAAACACCAATCACGTCAAAACCAACTTAAAAATGAAAAAAATAGCAATCATTGGCGCAGGAATAACAGGCTTAGCTACAGCATATTACCTTCAGAAAAAAGGAATAAATGTAACCATTTTTGAAAGAGAAAACCATATTGGGGGCGTTATAAAAAGCCCCAACGAAAAAGGCTTTCTTTATGAAACCGGTCCCAACAGCGGCGTTTTATCTTCGCCCGAAATAGTGAACCTATTTGAGGAGTTGAAAGATTTATGCACACTCGACAAAGCCAATCATTCTGCGGCACGCCGATTGATTTGGAAAGGAAATAAATGGCACGCTTTGCCTTCGAGTTTGTGGTCGGCTATTGCTACGCCATTGTTTTCGTGGTACGATAAATTACGAATTTTAGCAGAGCCTTTCAGAGCCAAAGGAACAAACCCAAACGAAAACCTTGCAGAGTTGGTAAAACGACGAATGGGCAAAAGTTTTCTTAATTACGCAATCGACCCTTTTATTTTGGGCATTTATGCTGGCGACCCAGCCTATTTAGTGCCACGCTTTGCCTTGCCAAAACTCTACAATTTAGAGCAAACCTATGGCAGTTTTATCAAAGGAAGCATACAAAAAGCCAAAATACCCAAAACAGAGGAAGAAAAAAAAGCAACACGTGAAATATTTTCGGTAAAAGGAGGTTTAGAACAGTTTCCTAAAGCATTGGTTACAAAAATTGGTGACGAAAATATTGTGTTGAATGCAACCAATTTAAGCGTAAGCAAAGCCGAAAACAAATATATATTGAACAATAAGTTGTTCGACGAGATTATTAGTACCGTAACAGCCAACGAATTAGAAAATATTTTCAGTTTTCTTCCCAAAGGAGATTTTGAACACATTAAGAACCTACAATATGCCGAAGTAGCCGAAGTAACTCTAGGTTTTGAGAACTGGAACGGCATGAAACTTGATGCTTTTGGCGGTTTAGTGCCTTTTGGCGAAAACAAAAATATACTGGGCGTACTTTTCATGTCCACACTTTTCAAAAACAGATGTCCCGAAAAAGGAGCTTGGCTTACTATTTTTACTGGCGGCACTCGCAAACCCGAACTGGCGAAACTTTCGGACGAAGAGTTAAAAAATAAAATAAAAAACGACCTCATCCAAATGCTTGAAATAAAAGAATTTAAGCCCACTATTTTTCACTTAACTCGCTACAAAAGAGCCATTGCACAATATGGCATTGACAGCGAAAACCGTTTAGAAGCCATTCGCAAAATTGAAACAGAAAACAAAGGAATTCACCTTGCAGGAAGCATTAGAGATGGTGTAGGAATAGCCGATAGAGTGAAACAAGCCAAAGATTTGACAAATTCCATATCGGCTGATTAAATGGTGTCAAATACGCACAAAGTATTTATTTACAATGTATTAATAGAAATTTTTAAATAAGGTACTTTCAAAAGAATTTGCTTTTTTTTTTAAAATTGATTTTATTGCAAAGTAAAAATTTGAATTACTTAGTGTTTGAAAGAAAACTCAATTATTTTGAAAAAAAGCAAGGTTTAAATCCGTCAGACCGACTTGTTCGGTCTGACGGATAAGTACTTACAAGCTCATCGGACAGACCGGACAAGCCGGTCGAACCGATTTTGGGTCGTTTTCTTTCAAACGCTAAATAAACCGAACTAGTAAACTTGCAATAATTACAGAAGAAATAGTTACATTAACAAAACCGGCAATTAGCATTTGCGGATAGATATTTTCTAATATAAATTCTTGTTCTTCTTTGGTTTTGCCCACACTTCTGGCTACTTCGTGTGGAATTATATAGGTTCCGGGAAATCCAAACAAGCACGAAATGCCAATACTTATTGATAAATACTTTGAAAATTTAAGCTTCTTTCCTACCCAAAACGACATAATCACCATGCCTAAAATACCAAGAAATAAAAAAAATAGGAGAGGAACTAGTGTTATTAAAATATGATGTAGGCTGATAGAGTTAAACGGTTGAAAAATAACTGATAAGACAGAAACCACGGTAAAACCATACGAATTAGCTTTGTTTAGGCTATCAAATTCTAAAAAACCAATCTCTTTGAACAAAAAGCCTAAAAAAAGACAAACAACATATTCATTTATAATATTGTTTGTAAGTTTTGCTACAAAAAAACTTAAAAATGCTGTTGCTATTATTTTACTCAAAACAATGGTAGGTGAATCGTATTTTGCAAAAAAAATTCTCAAGAATTTTAACTCAATCACAGAAATTTCTGGTTCATGTATCTTTTTAAATTGTGATATTTTAAATCTTTTCATTCTATCTTTAGCTTCTTTTTTTAATAAAAATGATGCAATAGGATAGCCAACAAAACTTGAAAAAGATAAAAGTAAAGTGGTAAAAATTATAATTTGTTCTAAGTTTTGAGTTTCAGCTACCTTGTGAACCATTAGCGTAGCCACAATTCCGCCTCCAATAGGCGGTATTGCTGAAAAAACAATGTCAGAATCGTAAAAAAAACTCCCAAAACCAATTACAAAAAAAACAATTCCAATTTCGGCACTTATTGCTACTAAAATAACTTTCCATTGTTTTTGTAATGTACTTATATTGAGAGTAGTCCCTAAATGAACAATTAAAACCGATACAAGCAAACTTCCTAACTGATAAAGGTTTGAACTTTCAAAAATTGTAGGTGATAAACCATTAGCAAAGGCGATTATAAAAATAATACTGGAAACCAGCATTATAGACAATATTCCTTTGGTTTTTATCGATACAATTTCACTTAGCGCAAAAACACCAACTACAATGGTCAATGCTTTTAATCCAATATACACATCTTGCATAAAAACAATATAATTTTAAGCACCCGTGCTATTTTATTTTGAGCAACCATTTTTGTAATCAAATAATTTTTAAGCACTTGGTAGAATGAAATATGCAATTAAATTTGGTTCACTACTTAACTATTTATCAATACCTAAAATTAAAAGATAAAGAACCAAAATTTTAGAGCAAATAATTTTCAAATTAAAATAAAATGTTTAATTTTACTCATTATTTTCATGCAAAGAGTCAATAAATATTTATTTATTCTTCAATTTACTGTTTATCACAACTTTATATGAAAAAATAATTTTAAAATTTTGTAGCAATACTAATTTTTTTAAAGAAAAAATGGACGAAAAACAACAAAAATTAGAACAATTTATTCGCCAAATATTGGAAATTCAAAATAAAGAAAAATCACCCATTCTAAAAACGAACGACTTGAAAAACATTGTTTTAGAAATGGGAATGACTGAATCTGACTGGCAATTGATTTCTGACACATTCAATGGGCATGCTTTGCGTGGAAAAGGCTTTTTAGAATACAAAAACTGGGAAGATGCAATCAAGGAATTTGAACAAGCGCATACTTTAAATCCTTATAATACAGACATTTTGTACGGATTGGCATTGGCTCATAAAAACTTATGGCATCAAACAAATATGTCGTCGCACAAAGCCAGTGCCGAGCAATATGCTAAAATGTGCATCAACATCAATCCACAATATAAAGAGGCAATTGCTCTGATTTCTGAAATTAAAGTGGCTAAAAATCAAAGTGTTAATTCAAATCAAGCAAAGCAAATAAATTCAAATGAAACTTTGCAAACTACTCCAGTAAAAAATCAAAAACTAGTAATTATCATGGTAATTTCTATTTTTATTGCAATTTTTTTTATAGGTATCTTTTTTCTTTTAAATCAATCTAGCGATGCAGATTTACAAGAACCAAGTAACTCTTATTCAGAGTTAAAAGAACCTGAAGTAACAATCCCAAATGAAGATATTTCAGAACCACAAATACCTGTAATTTTTGTTGAAAATGAACAATCAAAAGGCTTGAAATTTATTTTAGATAAAATACAAGCCGACGATTATACAACTTCATACAACGTGAGCGCGAAAGGTTATTTTAAATTGGAAAATATTGAACTAAACGAATTAAAAATAAAAGCGGATTTGTTGAATAATGAAGACAAAGTTGTTAGTACGAAAATAATAGAACTGGCGCGTGAGTCGAACAATACGTTGCGAAGTGGCGATTTATTGCCTTTTGAGTTTAGTAACTATGAAGAAAACAGCGCGTTACCTCAATTCAAAGCCCTTAGGCTAGCGGTTAGTTATATAGTAAAACAAGAAAGTAATTTCAAATACGAAGCTTCAAAATCAAAACCTATAAATTGGGCTATTGAAAAACCTACGAATTTTGATATTTCGATTAGAGAGCGTTTGAGCAGTGTTTCAAAACAGTTCTCTACCGGAATTTTTCACCAGATAGTACTTGAAATAGAAAACACTGGCAACTCAAACATAAAGGTTCTTCAAATTCAAATAGTATGGTTTGACAAAAAAAATAAGCTGGCAAAAACAGATGAATTTTACATTACCACCGATTCTTACGCACCAATAAAAAGAGGTGATATTAGAATTTACGACCGAATGTTTGGTGTTGATAATTTGAATTTAGAGAATTATAAAAGCTATGAAATCAATATTTTAGCAGTAAATTAGCACAAAACAGTTGTTTGTATTTTATAAAAAAAGCAAAATTCAATAATTTAAAGAAAACAATAAAAACAAATTATTTAACAGCTTAACCAAAGTATAATGAAATTTAAGTATTTATTTATTACATTAATTATTCTTTCTAATATTAATTTATTTTCACAAAACAAGTTACAAAATTTAGGAAGCTCTGTAAATTCTAAATTTAGCGAAACGCAGCCTATCATTTCGCCCGATGGAACAGAGCTTTATTTTACTAGAAGTAAGAACAGTAGCCGCGACGACGAAGATAGAGATATTTATGTTTCAAAAATATCGAAAACAGGAATTGCTTCTGGTGCAAAATTGCTCAAAGGTGAATTGAATAATGATGGTTGGAATGCCGTTTGTGGTTTCACTGCCGATGGAAAAACAATGCTTTTAGCCGGAAAATATATGCCCGACGGAACTCTCAAAGGTGGATTTTCTACTTCTATAAAAGACGAAAACGGAAATTGGCAAACGCCTGCTCCCATCGTAATGAAAGGTATGACAATTGATTACGAAACTCAAACAGCTAGCATTAGTGCCGATGGTAGTGTGATTATTTTTGCTAGCAATATGCCTTTTGGAAAAGAATTTTACGGGCTTTTCGATTTGTACATTAGTTTTAAGCAAGAAAATGGCGAGTGGTCTTATCCTAAAAATCTTGGAAAAGCTATAAATTCAACGGCTTACGAAACGGCACCGTTTTTGGCAGCCGACATGAAAACACTTTATTTTTCATCTGACGGACATACAACTTTGGGCGGAAACGATATTTTTGTTAGCCGAAGAATCGACTCAACATGGACAAATTGGAGTTTGCCCGAAAATTTAGGTTCGATTGTAAATACCACTAATTGGGAATCGTATATTTCAGTAACTGCTTCGGGAAAATATGCTTATGTAGGTTCAACTAATAAATCTTTAGGTAAAATGGATATTTTTAAAGTTGAGCTAAAGCCAGAGCAAAAACCTGTTGACGATGGTTTGCTTGCTTTTTATTATCAAGGAATGATTAAACCTAAAACAAATCATGTAGTTGTAGTTGAAAAAATAGAAATAAAAGAAGTAAATATCAATTTAAATGATGAAAATATAGAAAAAAATGACATTACCAAAATTGTAGAAAAAACGGACAAAGCTGAAATAACAGAAAAAGGAATTATTAACCAAGAGGTTGAAACTGTTGAAGCAAAAAAATATACAAGCAACGTAATTCCGCTAAATTTAAAATCAACAGGAAAAGCTATAAAGCTCGAAAACTTGGGAACTTTAGTTAATACGGAACTTTCTGAGATGGCTCCTTTGATTTCTCCCGATGGAAAAACGCTGTACTTTTCGAGAAGTCTGGCTTCGGATTGGAAAAATTTGAACCGCAATATTTTTGTCGCAAATTTAGATGCCAGTGGAAATTGGCAATCGGCGCAAAATGCCGGAAAAAGCTTGAATAACAATGGTTGGAACATTGTTTGTGGCATAACTCCTGATGGAAATATGGTACTTCTTACCGGAAAATATAAGTCGGACGGCACTTTGGGTGGTGGATTTTCAAAAGCGTATTTGACCAAATATGGCTGGAGCCATCCACGTCCGTTAGAAATTGAAAAGTTTCCAGAACAAGAAGATACTCAATCAGGTACATTAAGTCCAGATGGAAAGGTAATTATTTTTTCGAGTTATTTTAACATTGATGGCGAGTTTTACGGAACGATGGATTTGTACATTACTTTTGAAAAGTCTGATGGTACGTGGACTGTTCCTCAAAACATGGGACCCGATATAAACTCGACACAATATGAAACGTCTCCTTTTTTAGCAGCAGATGGCAAAACCTTATATTTTTCTACCAATGGACATGGCGGGTACGGAAGCCAAGACATTTACGTAACCAAGCGCTTAGATGAAACTTGGAAAAACTGGTCGAGACCCGAAAATATTGGAGAAGAAGTAAATACTGAAGATTGGGAATCGTATTTTACAGTTTCGGCAGCTGGTGATTTTGCCTATGTTGGCTCACGAAAAACAACTTTTGGCAAGATGGACATTTTCAAAATTGATTTGAGAAATACTGTAAAACCCGAACCTACTATCATTGTTTCGGGTGAAGTACTTTCGGCAGAAAATAACCAAGCCATTGCTGCTACAATTAAATACATGTCGCTGAATGACACCTCAATAAACGGAGCCGCCAAAACAAATCCACTTACCGGAAAATATCAAATAGCTCTTACCACCGGGCATATTTACGGTTTTTTTGCCGAAGCTGAAAATTATTATGGTAAGCATGAAAACATTGACCTCAAAAATCTGGAAATTTACGACGAAAAAAATGTTACACTTTTGCTAACTCCTTTTAAACAAGGGCAAGTAATGGAGTTGAACAATATTTTCTTTGATATAGGAAAAAGCGAATTAAAGCCCGAATCGTTTCCAGAATTAGATAAATTAGCCAACATTTTACTTCAAGACCCATTGGTTGTTATTGAAGTGGGCGGGCATACAGAAATAGGGCATTCGGACAAACAACTATCGCAAGACAGAGCCAATGCTGTAAAAAAATATCTTATTGAACATCACAAATTGAGTGAAAAGCGAATAAAAGCAGTAGGTTATGCCGATACTCGTCCTAAAACTAGCTCTACAAATACTGACAAACGTGCTCAAAACAGAAGGGTTGAAGTAATTATTTACAAAAAGGACGAATAAAGAATTATTCCAATTCGCCAAGTCCTTCGCGCAAAATATTTATTTCACCTTCCGAACAATCAACAATGGTAGAAGGAATATTTCCACCATAACCACCGTCAATTACGCAATCGACAATGTTTTTATATTTTTCGTAAATTAATTCAGGGTCGGTTGCATATTCTACCATCTCATCTTCGTCGTAAATAGACGACGAAAGAATGGGATTACCCAAAGCATTTACTATTTCGCGCACAATTTTGTTGTTTGGAATGCGAATTCCGACTGTTTTTTTCTTACTTTTAAAAAGTTTTGGCACTTTTTTGCTGGCATTTAGTACAAAAGTAAAAGGTCCTGGCAAATTTTTGCGCATAACTTTAAATACATCATTATCAACCTGAACTGCATAATCAGACAAATGACTCAAATCGTAGCAAATGAATGAAAAATTTGTTTTTTCCAAATTCACTCCTTTTAGTTGAGCTACCTTTTCAACCGCTTTCGGGTTGTTTATGTCGCAACCCATACCATAAACCGTATCGGTCGGATAAATAATAATGCCACCTGAACGCAAAATATCAGCCACTTGATTAACTGTTTTTTCGTTCGGATTTTCTTCATAAAGTTTTAAAAATAAAGCATTTGCCATTTTAAGTCCTCCATTTTGTCATTTTTAAGCATCAGTGCTTTTTTTATTGGAGCAAATCTTTTTGTAATCAAATAAATTTTAAGCACTTGGTAAAACGAAATATACAATTTATTTTGTCTTAGTACTTACATATTTTTTTAACAAAAAAAATTTGCGCTAGTTAGATTTCTTCAGTTCTTTTAATTTTATATAAACTATTTTTATTTATTTTGTGAAATTTTCCAAATTTTTTGAGAATTTTCACATCAAAATGCTTTGGATTTCCAACTAAAGCAATTGTAATTGGTTTAGTTTTGATGTTTTTCTCATAAAAATTGTAAATCTCATCAAAAGTAATATTTTTGTATTGTTCTAAAAGTGCTTTTGCAGGGTCTTCTTTGTAACCTTTAAATTCCAAAATATCAATAGTTTGGGCTAGTTCTCTAAAATGTACCGAATTTGTTACCGAAGAATTAATAAGATAAGATTTTATCATATCCATTTTTTCGGGTTCTTTGGGCATATTTTTAATCAAATCGAGATAAACTTCTATTGCTTGAATCGTTTTTTCGCCTTGAGTTTCTATCGAACCTAAAAATTTCACTCTCTCATCGGGGCGCAAAGGCACGGAAAGAGCTCCATCAACGGAATAAGCAAGAGAGCGTTTTTCGCGTATTTCTTGCATTAGCAAACCACTAAAACCTCCATCAAAATATCGATTGAACGTATGTATTACAGCTATTTCGTCCAAATTTCGCTGGTTAATGTCCATAAAAAACAAAATTCGAGATTGATTTGTTTTTCCGAATTCAGTAAAAAAAACAGTGTCTTCACTATAATTTACATAATCATTTTTTACTGGCGATTCTGACGGTTTTTGATTCTTTTTGGGTGAAAATAAATCGGTAATCAATCGCTGTACTTCTGTTTTAGAAGTTTCGCCTACAAAATAGTATTCTTGCTTATATTTTATGGCTTCTTTAAAAATTTCAATAAATTGTTCGCTCGAAATGGCTTTTATTTCTTTGTCTTTGTATCGATTGATGTAGGGCGATTTTTCGCCATTTAACACAAAGCTATTCAATGCGTTGAAAACATCTTCTGGCTTCTTGCCTTTTACTTTGTTCTCAGCTTTCAAATCTTCGTACAAAATATCGAGCTGGTCGTCGTCGAGAACAGGATTTTTGAGCAAATGTGCCAATAATTTCAATGCTTTTTTCAAGTTTTTTTCAATTCCTTCGAGGTAAACAGTCAAATAACTGTTGCTAGTACTAAAATTGTAAGTACAGCCAATTTTATCGAATTCTTCTTTCAACTCATCGAGGCTTAACTCCTCTGTACCAGCATAGTTCATCAATGTACCAGTATATTCGAGCAATGGCATTTTTTTAGTGCCTATGCCAAAATAAATGGTAAGCTCAAAAATATCGTTTATCGGATTATTAGTATAAAAAAAGGTAGATTCGCCTATTTTCGTTCGTTGTATATCATTCTGAAAATCAATAAATTTTGGATTTAATTCCTCAACTTTAATTTCCTCAATAGCTTTTGCAAATTCAGATATTTCGTTTGAATTTGAATTGATTGCATTCATTTTTTTAGAAGATTTTTTTTTCTTGGCAGGAAAACCTACACGCGAATAAAAAGCCAGATAATTTTTTCCGAAATAAGCATTCGCTACCCGCACAATCTCTTTTTTAGTAATTGCCATTATTTCTGAAGGTAACTTGCTGATTTGCTGAATATTTCTATTTTCAACAAAAGCCTCGGCAAGCATTAAACCTTTGTTGCTAACATGCTCTAGCGTAGTTAGATAATTTCGATAAACTTCGTATTTTACAGCATTGAGCAACCAATCTGGAAAATCGCCTTTTTTGAGTTTCTCTATTTCGGCAAGTACTAAATTCTCTGCACTTCTTAGAGTTTGTCTCAAAATTTTTGGCATTGCATAAATCGTGGCTTGCCCATAATCTTGGTAATTGTACAACGAAATATCCGCATTAAGTATCTTATTATCAATTCGTAACTTATCAAACAAACCGGTTTCGTTTTCGTTGGTCAAAATCCCTGTAAGTACCTCAAAAACAGTTTCGTCAGGGTGTCCACATTTAGGTGCTCTAAATCCGAGCATTGCATATCTGATTGGACTCATGCGCACCGAAGCAAATTCTCTTCCTTTAAAATCTTTTTCGATATATTGTTTACTTTCAGGTATTTGAGCTGATTTTAATTTCCCGAAAGTATTTTGAATCATTTCCAACGCTTTTTGAGTGTCAAAGCCACCTGAAAGGCTCAAAACCATATTATTAGCTACATAATAGGTATTGAAAAACTCATACATTTTCTTAAGTGAGGGTTTCTGCAAATGCTGCGTGCTACCTAAAATGGACGCTTGCCCATAAGGGTGAACCTTGAAAAAACGCTTGTCGTATTCTTGCATAATGCGTTCATTTTCAGAATCTGCCGCCATGCTTTTTTCTTCCAAAACCACTTCCATTTCGGCTTGAAATGACCGAAAAACGGGTTCGGTGAATCGATGTGCATTTACTTCCAACCATTTAAATAACTGATTAGAAGGTAGTGAGCTGTAATAAATTGTACTTTCAAAACTAGTGTAAGCATTGATATTGAAAGCACCCATTTTGCGCAAAACGGTATTAAACTCATTGCTTATTTCGTATTTTGAGGCATTAACAGAAATATTGTTGATGGATTCAACAATGAGTTCTTGTTCTTTTTTTGTTTTTGCGGTTTGTAGTTTTTCAAAATTTTCGACTATTGAATTGATAAAAGGCTTCTCTTCTAGCCAATTGGTTGTGCCCAATTGAGTAGTTCCTTTGAACAACATATGTTCTTGGTAATGAGCCATTCCGGTAGCTGATTCGGGGTCATTTTTTGCACCCACTTTAATACCAATAGCTCCAAAAATTTCCGAAGTATTGTGGTCTTCGTTCAAATAAACGGTAAGTCCGTTTTCTAAAACCACTTCGGTAACTTCTACTCCTGATTTGATTGATTTTCCTGAAAATAAACTAAATTTATTTTGCTTCATGCCAATATAAAATTGCTTGTAAATACTACAAAATCAAAATGCTTTTATAGAAAATGAATTTGCAAAAATAGTGTATTTAAAAACGCTATCAAAATATTGTTTTGATAAAATGGGTGCTACATTCTATTTTAAAGTTGACTAATACTTTTGATGTAAAATCAATTTCAATTACTTGCTAAGCACCAGTGCTATTTTAATTTGAGCAAACCTTTTTGTAATCGAATAGATTTTAAGCACTTGGCAAAACGAACTATACAATTTAATTTGGTTCGTAGCTTAAAACTCATTATTCAAACAATTATAGTTCATTATATCAGCTAATTGGTTGCTTAAAAAAACTAAAATTGAACTAAATTAAAAGCAAAAAAAGTTTCAATTTTTCAAATAGAAGTGATAAATCAAAGAATGAACAGATTTATTAAGCATTTATAATAAGGTAGTTAGAAGTATATTTTACCAAATTTGAAATAAATTGATAATGTTGCAAAAATTTGGCAAAACCATGGAAAAGTATATTGGTATTTTATTTTATTTTTAAAGTTTTTTTTTATGTAAAAAATAAATATCTTTAGCTAAAAATAATATCTACATATAAATACCGAGCGATTTCTAACACAATTTGCATTAAAAAAATATATATCTAACTGATTTCAGGTAATTTAATTTTGAAAAAATAAAAAACAAAAAAACTTAAATTTAGCATTTTTTAGTACAATTTTATCGAAAAAAAATTGTTTTATTTGTATTAAAGTTTTAACTTTGTAGTCAATCAATCAATGTTCTATAAGTTTTTTTTTACCAAACTACTTTTTTAAAATAATGCCAAAGTATTAAAAAAAGCTTTGTCATATTTTATATTTAGAACACGCTCTATATGAATATATTTTGTATATTTTGTTATTAAAGTATTATGGTATAAATAATTTAATCTATGTCGAAGAAAACCATACTTAGCGTTGTCATTAGTTTACTTGCAATTAATATGCTTGCACAGTATTCGCCAAAATGGCACAAAACAATTGGTACTCAAGGTAACCAAATAGCTGAATCTATACTGCAGATTAGCGATGGAAATTATTTGCTTGTTGGAAATTCAAGTACTCAAAGCAACAGTAATTCAGATACTTACAGCCCATACAATTCTAAACTAATGCTAGTGAAGCTAGACGAAAAAGGTAATAAAGTATGGGAAACACTCATCGGGTTAGGAAAAAATAATTTCGGAAACTCTGCCGCCGAAACTCACAACGGCGATTTTATAGTAGTGGGTGCAAGTAACGATAAAAATGGCGGAATGCACGATTTATGGGTAGTGCGTGCAAACACTAACGGTGAATTTTTGTGGGAACAAAAATTTGGAGGTGCTGGTTTAGACGAAGCTTACTGCATAAAAAAGACAAGTGATAGTGGGTTCATTGTTTCTGGTTTAACCGAATCGAAAGGAAACGGTGATGCCGATATGTGGGTTTTACGTTTCGATAGATGGGGCAAGCTACTTTGGGACAAAACCTATGGTGGCGCTGGATACGAAGAAGCCCGCTCAATTATTGAAACTGCTAATGGCGATTTTATTGTTGCTGGCTGCACAACTTCTGGTGGTGAAGGCAAAAAAGATATTAATTTAATTCGGGTAAATGCTTCTGGCAAAGAAATTTGGAATAAAAAATACGGTTACGAATACAATGACCTTGCACGAGAGGTAATAGAAACAAGCAATGGCGACATTCTACTGGTTGGTACTTCTGCAAGCAACGGAGGCCAAAAAACAAATTCAATAGCAATAAGAACCGACTCGAAAGGAGAAGTAATTTGGGAAAAACAATTTGGCAAAACTAACAGAAACATGGCTTACTCAGTTGTTGAATTGCGCAACAATGAGCTTGTTATAGCAGGTTCTACCTCATCAATCGAAACAGGTTATGACGTTCAATTGATGGTTTTAGATCAATTTGGCGACGAAGTTTGGCAACAAGTTTACGGTGGCATTCGATGGGATGAGGCTTTCAGTATCATACAATCTGATGAAAATGTGCTATTTACAGGTTACACAAAGTCTTATCTTGCCAACCAAAGCGATATTTGGACATTTATGCTTGAGCCCGACATTACTCCTCAACAAATTGAAAGTCCGGAGATAATTCCTGCCGAACAAATTTTTGCCGATGTAGATGATAATATTCCTCAAAGTATTATGAACGGACGCAATACAGTAGCAGTTATTATAGGTATTGAAGATTATAAATATACTACAAAAGCTAAATTTGCTGCTCACGATGCTACTATTTTTTACAAATATGCAAAATCTGTTTTTGGCATAGCTGATGAAAATATTCTACTTCTGACGAATGAAGAAGCCACAAGCGCTGAATTCAATAAAGCTTTTTTGGAAGGCGGGTGGTTAGAAAGCAAAGTGGATTCAGCCACTGAAATTATTATTTATTATGCTGGACATGCCGTAACGGACAATAACCCAAGCATTAAAGAGGCTTACCTTGTTCCTTCAGATGTAGATCCAAACTATGCCGATGTGTCGGGTTTTGGAATTAATGAGTTGGTAAATTCTTTAGGTAAATTAGGCGCAGTTTCAAGCACCTTGTTTTTTGATGCTTGCTACACCACTATTGCAGGAGAGCTTGCTTACAGAAATGTAATAAACCCCAAAACACTGTACAAAGCAAATACCAGTATTCTTTTTGCTACCGATAAAGACGAACCTGCTATTCCTTTTACAAATCAAAACCATGGTTTGTTTACTTATTACTTGCTCAAAGGTTTATCGGGCGAAGCCAATGGAAGCGATAATAAAATAACTATTGGTGAGTTGCATCAATATGTGAGAGCAAATGTGAGCTATCAATCGAAAATTTTAAAATCAGAACAAACTCCTCAAATTTACTCTGACCAAAAAGGTAAAGTTTTGGTTGAATTCTAACATCTAGGCTTAAAAAAAGTATTGTCCATTTTCTAAATATAAAAATTGCCAAAGTAAAAATACTTTGGCAATTTTGTTTCTACAAAAGGTTTAAATATATTTTAAACAATTCAGATTCTTCATTTTCCCAATTGTACTCAAGTGCAGCCTTTTCTAAATTCTGTTGCCAAAGTTTGCGCTTCGGCAAATTAGTTAACATTTCGTTCAAAGCCCAAACAATTTGGTCATTATCAAAGCCTTCTATACTGATTCCTATTTCATACTTATTCATTATGCTTTGCATTTCCGGCAAATTGGAAATCAAAACGGGTATTTGAGCTTTTATATAGTCAAATAAACGATTGGGAAGTGAAAAACGATAGCTCAGACCTCTATCTTCAAACAAACTAATACCGACTTGAGCCAACTTTGTATATTCAAGTAATTGATTGAAAGGCACTTTTCCAATAAAAATTACTTTTGACTGCAAATTCAAATCCTCTACCTCTTGCATTAATTCTTTGCGAATATCGCCATCGCCAATTATCAGAAAAACAGCATCTTCTATCAATTGCATTGCTCTAATGACGTATTCGACTCCTCGCCCCACGTTCAACGCTCCTTGATAAAGAATTATTTTTTTGTCTTTTAAATAATGTGGTATTTCAATTTGCGAATCTATAATTTCTTTGGTTGGAAAATTGCGAACTACTTTCATTTCAATTCCGTACAACCTTTGGTATTCATTGGCAATGGATTGGCAAACAGTGTATGAATTTTTAACTCTGGGTAGAATAAATTGTTCTATTTTAAGCCAAATTTTGCGCACTTTTCGCCCGATGAGTTCGGGTACTTCGGTAAAATATTCGTGAGAATCGTAAACCAATTTTTTTTGTCGGAATGCTGAGGCAAGATAAACGGGAAGTAGAGTATCTAAATCATTAGCTACAAATACATTAGCTTTAGAAAAAAGCAAATAAAAAAACAACTTGAGATTGTATTCGGCATAAAATAATGGTCCTTTTCTGAAAAATAGAAATAAACGAAAAGTTTGGTAATCTCGTGCTTCCAAGCGCGCCGAGCGTTGAAACTTTGCGCCGACTAAACAGACTTTAAAGCCTTGATTAAAAAGAGATTGGCACACTTTATTCAGTCTTTGGTCTGAAATTAAATTGTTAGTAACTGCTAAAATTATTTTTTTATTTCTTTGCATTTTTTTTTGAACAAACAACTGAACGCTTAATTGAATTTTGCAACAAAAAAATAAAAAAAATACGGTTTTCAAAAATAATTTTTACTTTTGGTGTTTAATTAAACTAATTAAAGTACAAGTGCTATTTTATTTGGAACAAACCTTTTTGTAATCAAATAAATTTTAAGCACTTGGCAAAAAATATACATTAGATTTGGTTCTCTATTTATTTTAGAAAAAAGAACCGAACTTTTAGCTTTTTAACTTTTTAATAATAAATTTATGCAAAGAATAGTTTTATTTTTTTTAATAGGAACACTTGTTTTTGTGTTTTCGTGCCAAGAAATTTCAGAGAAATTAAGTTCAAAATCAAAACAAAATGAAAATGTGGAGATGGAAAGCGATGAAGAAGAATATGAAGACCTTGATTCGACTGAAATAAATGAAAGTAAACAACTTAGCTTTCATGAAGAATTGTATGGCGAAAAAAATAAAGACACTAGCGAAATCTACCAAAAACTTAAAGTAGATGAATTTAACAACGAAATAGCTAAATTTATAGCTGGTTTAGAGTCAGAAAAATACAAAGAATTGCAAAAAAAGCCTTTTTACGAAACGCACAAATCGAACATAACGCAAGCTTGGGAAAAAACTGAAGGTGAAGATTTAGAGCCAATTACACGTTGGACTCGCGAAAACCAAATCGCTGGAAATCCGAATTACGAATCGACTGTATTTTATCCATTTTCGGGTCCGGATATTTTGTATGCCAACGCATTTTTTCCGTTCGCAAAGAATTATGTACTTGTTGGTCTTGAGCAAATTGGAAGCCTTCCACACATCGAAAGTCTGTCTGCTGAAATGCTCAATGAATATTTGACCGGAATTCGCGCTTCGCAACGCTACATCAACAAACACGGCTACTACATGACCAAACACATGCAAGAAGATTTTTCTAAAACCGAACTCAACGGAACGGTTCATCTAATATTGTACTATTTAGCACTCACTAAACATCAAATACTTGGTGTTGAGGAAATTGCGCTGGATAATTACGGAAATGTTACCGAAAAAAAACTAGGCAATATTAGAGGCGTAAAAGTAGATTTTGCCAACGAAGATTTAAAAAATAAACAAACGGTTTTCTACTTTAAACTAGATTTGTCGAACGAAAATATTGAGAAAAATCCGGGTTTCTTACGTTTTTTAAGCAACCAGTTTGATTTGAATACTTACATGAAATCAGCATCTTACATTTTGCACGATTCGCATTTTAGTACGGTTTGTAATTTTGCATTAGACAAAAGCATAAAAATTTTGCAAGACGACACGGGCGTGCCTTTTTACAAATTTAAAAATTCTACCTTTGATTTGACTTTTTTTGGGAAATATACCAGCACCATCAAAGATTTTAAAAATCATTATCAACCTGAATTGAAAAAAGCCATTGATGCACAAGAAGTTGCACACGAACTGCCTTTTATAGTTGGTTATAGTTCGTGGTTGGGCGAAACTTTGTTGATTTATGCCAATAAATCGAAAGATTCCGAAAACGATGAAGAAGTTTTAGCTCAAAACAATGAAAAAAAGGAAATTACTAAAAAAGAAGTTAAAAAGAAAGAAGAAACAAAATTGGTAACTAAAACCGACAATCAAGAGCGAAAATTGGTTTATAAAGTTCAGATTTTATTTTCGTCACGTTATTTCAAAGAAGGTTCGCCCGAATTTAAAGGACTCAAAAACGTTGGTTATTACCAAGATAATGGTGCTTACAAATACACTATTGGAAATGAAACAAGTGCCGAAGATTGTATAATGCTTAGAAAAAAAGCCCAACAAGCTGGTTTTGAAGATGCTTTTATTATTGCACTTTTCGATGGAAAACGTATTAGTTTGCATCAAGCAAAGAAAATAAGCAACTAATTTTGAAACTTTTGCTTAGCTTTATACTCGATTATTTTTTGTAAAAATTTATTGTTGTATAGCAATTATTTTGTATCTTTGCTCTTAGGTTTTTATATGGAGTTTTTATACTTTATAACCACTAGGTAAAACTAAGCATACAACTATTTTTGGTAAACCTACTTAATGTTTAACTTTTTTAAAATACGATTTAATGAAAAACCTTATTTTGTTTTTATCTATTTTATTTTTAACAGGTTGCGCACAGAAGCGGCTATCGGAACATAAAATAGAACAAGGAGGAATTCCTTACACTAAAGTAAACCGAAACGGAATTAGTTCGGATTACAAAAATCAGAATTTCGTTTGTTCTGACTCTCACAAGAAAATAAGAAAATCAAAGCGAGCTATCAAAGAATTATCAGATATAGGCTGGCTTTACACAAATCCTGATAATGGCGGTTTTGAGCCGATTAAAAAAGAAAAAAAATCAAAGCGCGCCAATAAAAAATCATCAAACACAGGTTGGATTTATACAAGTCCCGAAACTGGTGGTTTTGAGCCTATTTTAAAAGAAAATTGAAAAAAAAGGATTGTTAAGGCTTAATGAATACGTCCTATTTTGCAAACAATTGATACTATGGCTTTCGGTTCGTTAAAATAAACGTATTCGGATATTAGGATACAAACGAATTTCAAACATTTACTTGGTAAATTTATATGAACAAAACTGTACGAGATTCTATATTTTTATAAAAAACTATGAAACAAAAAATACTTTTTATCCTTATTCTTTGCCTATCTTCTGTTATTACAGCTAATGCGCAAAGTGTAGAATTAACGCAAGAAGAGATAAGAAAAATAACCGACTTTGAATTCATTTATCCTTTTAGCGAAAAACTTTCCAAAGTAATGGGGCAAGGCAAATGGGGTTATATCAATTATGGTGGCGAAACCAAAATACCTTTGAAATATGACGATGCAGGTTCATTTATTTACGGAGTTGCACGTGTGAGGCAAGGTGCAAAGTTTTCAGCTATTGATTTTAATGGAAAACAAATCATGCCTTGGTTTGATTATGTGTATCCTTTTTACAATGGGTTGGCGAAGGTAAAAAATAGAAACGAAGTTGCATTTGTTACCAAAGAAGGAAAATTTGCATCAACTTGGTTTGATGATGCTCAAGTGTTTTATTATGGTTTGTACAAAGTAAAAAAAGGTCGCAAATGGGCATTTATGGACAAAAACGGCAAAGTTGTTACTCAATGGTACTTCAACCCTGACACTTTGACGGCAAAAGTAAAATTTGACCTTACTTACTCCTACGACCAAACTAGCAAGGTGGCATTGTTTAATGAAAAAGGTCAACGGATTACCGAACAATTTCCTGGAGTTTTTTTTACGCATAGTTTTGGAAATGCTTCACTTTTCGATTCGCTCAAGTTTGATAAATATTTAGCTGTTTCAGAACACGGGCTTTACACCGAAAATATTTCGATGGTTAAAAATAAAGACGGAAAATATGCTTTTATTAACGATGCCGGAACACAAATTTCGGAATGGTACGTGAAAGCCGAAAATTTTTACGAAGGAATGGCTATGGTTATGAAAGCTGAAGGGAAGATGGCATATTTAGGCATTAATGGAAAACAAGTTACTCCTTGGGTGGAACGAGTGCACCCCTTTTTCAATCGTTTGGCGATGGTCGAAAACAATAATAAATTTGCTTTTATTGACAAAACAGGCGAGTTAGTAACCGATTGGTTCGACTACGCGAGTCCATTTTCTGATGGTTTGGCAAAAGTTAGTTTGAACAAAAAGTGGGGATACATCGATAGCAACGGAAAACTTGTAATTCCGCTAATTTACGACGATGCCATATCGTTTTCGTATGGCTTTGCTCGTGTGGAATCGGAAGGTAAGCAATTAGTAATCAACAAGAGTAATAAAGTTTTGCATGGTGCTTTCGATTATATTTATCGTTTTACCGATTCCATAGCTGCTATTCAAATAGATACACTTTTTGCTTACATCGACCAGAAAGGTGTGCGCATAACACCTTGGTTGCAAGGAGCTTCTGATTTTACTTACGGCATAGCACGCGTGAGGCTCAACAACAAAGTGGCACTCATCAATAACAATGCAAAAGTAATAACACCTTGGTACGAAGTAGCTTACTTTATTCCTCCCCACATTGTATTGGGCGACACGCTGCCCAATGGAAAATTGGGACGATACATTTTGTTCGATTTGTACAAATACGACAACTTCTTTAATAAATATCCATCGACATTTAATTACGACAATTACACCGAAATGGCTTGGAACTACACCGATAGAGAGCCCAATATGAGCTGGAACGATGGCTTTTTCAAAGAAGGAATTCAATTAATGTACAAATCGAAAGACGATAAAGTAGGAATAGATAATTTTGAATTAATGGTGCTTGCCGATTACAACGGCAAACCTATTTCGGCTTGGTACAATTCAGTTTACAAATCCGAAGATGGTTACTTAATGGCTCAAAAAGGTGAAAAATTTGTAATGATAGATGTATATGGAACAGAAATTTCGCAAGAATATGAGGGAATTTATTACCACAATGTGGATACTTTACTGGTTAAGCATGAGGATAAATTTGCTTTTATTGATAGAGACCAAAAATTTCTGACACTTTGGTACGAAGAAATTGGCGATTTTGTAGAAGGTTACAGTGTAGTAAAGCTAAACGGCGAATATGCTTTAATGGCTTCTGATTTTAAAGTTATTTCGGGTTGGTACGAATACATGGATAATTCTTTTACATACCAAATGCGTCGTGTAAAAAAATATGGAAAGTGGGGAGCAATCGATAATTTGGGTTTTGATGTAGTAGATCCGGTTTATGATGAGGCTGACTTTATTAACGGTTTGCTCAGAGTAAAAAAAGAAAAAGACACGTATCTTTTCGATTCAAATAGAAATTTAATAAGGATAGAATAAATAAAAACTTGCTGACTAAAAATGTTCAGAAGTCATCTGATGAATTTTCAATTGATTTTTTTAAACGAAGAATCAAATTCAAAAATTCAATTAAACGATTCATCAGATGATTTAACTTTTTTTATTTAGACAATCCGTACAGCTTAAGTAGTGAACCAAATTTAATTGTATCGTTTATTTTGCGAAGAGCTTAAAAATTATTTGATTACAAAAATGTTTGTCCCAATTAAAAGAGCACTGGTGCTTAAAAGGCATAGTTACAATTCAATCAATACAATACGCTTTCGTTAATCTATATTTGAAGAGATAATAAAACAAAAAGATTTATTATTTTTGTATTTATAAAAACATAAAACCTTTTGTTTTACTTATCATTCCAATATCTATAAACCTCTATTTTTAACCACCAAAAACAAACAATTTACACACGTTTTGAAAAAAAACCTCATTTGTTGTACTTATGTTGTACCTGTAATTAAATTATGTTTTTAAGCTATTGATTTATAGACTATCGAATT
>DZBP01000099.1 GCA_022729915.1 Draconibacterium orientale
AATATTTTGCGAAATGCTATGTCGTTTTTTACATCTACAAATTTCATTTTGTTTTAAAAAATTAAAGGTTTTATTGATGCAAAGATACAATTTTTTTTAGACTTTTCAAAGTATAAATAAAAATAGTTTTTCAAAATATTCTTTGTACTCAAATAAAGAAAGTATTTTACAAATTATTCAAATTATCAATTTATTATTAGAATTAAATACGTATTAAATCAAAACAGTTACTTTACTTTTTGAACTGATGATGTTGTTTTTAAAATCAAAATCTGAAATTAAGTTAAGTCCGGGTGTTTTGCCTATTTCTATGCTGCCCAATGTTTGCTCTAAGCCCAATGCTTTTGCGCCATTGATAGTAGCCCATTGCAAAAGTTCTGAAAACGGAATTTCGGGGAAAACTTTTTGAATTTCGAGCATTTCATCTAAAATAGATAACGAATCGTTTGAAGCCAAACTATCGGTGCCCAAACAAATAGTGCAATTGTTTTCTCTAAAAACAGAAACATCAGGCAGTTGATTTTCAATGTAAAGATTGGCTTTGGGACAAAAAGCCCAATAAAGTTGTTCGAAATGATTTTTAGCAAACACAATGTCTTCGGCTTTTGTAAACGTATTATGTATCAGAAGTGTTTTGCTTTTGTGATTCATCTTTTTTGCAAAATATTTGAGCGAACTTTCAGCCAAATGCTCAATGTAGTTCATATTTAAGCCCCAAGAAGAAAACATTTCAAACAATTCGCCTGTTTTGGAACTTAATAAATCGTTTTCGCTTGGTGTTTCTTGGTTGTGAATGGACTGAATTGCATTTTCGAGTACTGAATTGTGTTTGATTAATTCAAACAATTCTTTCGAGAGCGAGTAAGGAGCATGCGGTACCACAAAAGCAGTTAATTTATTGTCAGTAAACTCTTTCTGTAATTTTTTTGCCTCAGAAAAAATAAGTTGAGCTTTTTCAAAATTTGTACCAAAAGTTTCGATAAAGTTTATGTATTTGATTGAGCTATTTGCTTTTACAGGAATTGTGTAGGCATCGTTTGAAATATCACCCACGGCTACAATGCCGGCTGCACGCATACGTTTGTCGGCTATTTGTGCCGCTTTTTGAATTTCTACTAAGCTTAGTTGTTTGCGTTTGCTTTGCAATTCTTTGATAAAACCATGTAAATGAGTATGTTTTGTAATTTCACCACGCAAATGCGATAGTTCTAAATGGCAATGGGTATTTACAAAACCCGGAACTATTATGCCGCCATAAAATTGCATTCCGGCTTCTTCCTTTAAAACTCCTTTTGTATCAACTATTTCTGTGATTTTTCCTTCTTCGTTGAGTTTAATAATGCCGTATTTTAATATTTCGCCATTTCCTAAATAAATATAATTTGCTGAAAACTTGTACATTGCTTTTTAAATTTCTGTAGTAAACAAAATTTAATTATCTATTTTACATTGCAAAGTGCATCAAATAAATAGCACTGATGCTTAATATGTTCGTTGCTTAAACCGTTAATTGGAAAGCTTGATTATTTTTTTTTAGAAGTTACAAAAGTAAAAGATTTTTCAATAAATGAAACATCAAAGCCGTTATATAAAGAGCAAACATTTTTGTATGGATTAATATTCAAGCATTTGAAGGAAAACATACAAAATTAAATTTAAAGTAGTTACTTCAAAATGCTTTTTTTCGATGTTAAAAAAAAGGAATTTAACTAATTCATTTACAATTAAAAACTCTGTTTATTGAACTTTTACAGACTTTTGGATTCTAAATTTTATGCACCCGTTTAAATAATTTGTATAATTTTCATAATTATTCGTATTTTTGCCAACAAAAGAATTGTATAGATTTGTATTTAAATATATATTTTTAGTGCAATTCTTATATTAAAATTATTTTATTTAAAACAATTAAAAGCAAAAGTTATTAAATTACAAATAGTTATAAAAATAATTTTAAAAAAGGGCTATTGATTCTTTTTTACCATTGGCTCAAGAAAAACTTTAACATTCAGCAATTTAATTCTTCGCAAGTAATTAGTTTTTAACATTTCATTTTATAGACAGATGAATATAGAAGTAGTAAAATCGAAACTTCACAAAGTAACTGTAACAGAGGCAAATCTACAGTACGTTGGTAGCGTAACTATCGACGAAGATTTGCTCGATGCCGCCAATATTATACCTAATGAAAAAGTTCAGATAGTAAATATCAACAACGGCGAGCGTCTCGAAACCTATGTAATTAAAGGCAGAAAAGGCTCCGGTGAAATTTGCTTGAACGGACCGGCTGCTCGCAAAGTAGCTGTTGGCGATGTAGTTATCATCATTTCGTATGCAAGTATGGACTTTGAAGAAGCTAAAAACTTTCAGCCTTGGCTTGTTTTTCCTGACACGGCTACTAATACACTCGTTTAGGAAAAAAGCATTAAACAACTCAGCGTTTTATTATTATAGACAAATCGTTCATTTTCACTCAAAAATATGTCCACATTAGAAATTATTAAAGGTAAAATTTGCTTCAAAAAAGAAGAATTGACTCATTATTTAGACTTTTTGAAAAATAGAAATCAGCCTATTGTTTTCACAAATGGCTGCTTCGACATAGTGCATCGCGGACATATCGAATATTTAGCCAAAGCTGCTGACTTAGGTGCAGCACTTATTATTGGTCTTAATTCCGACGACTCAGTACGCCGATTGAAAGGCGAAAGCCGCCCTTTGATAGACGAATACTCGCGCGCCTTGTTGCTTAGCGCCCTTACTTTTGTAAATAAAGTGGTACTCTTTGGCGAAGATACTCCTTACGAACTCATCAAATTTATACAGCCCGATGTTTTGGTAAAAGGTTCTGACTATGCTCCGCAAGATATTGTTGGATACGATGTAGTAAACGCAAAAGGAGGAAAAATCGAAACGATAGATTTTATTGATGGATTTTCGACTACTTCTATTCTTAAAAAAGCTTGTCAGTAGCTTAAAACTATTTTTGACACATTCAATTTGTTGTATTTTAAGTTTTTATCTATTTTTATCCACAATTTAAGTTTGTTGGTGTACTAAATATTTGCACGAACTAAAAAAAGTTTGTACTTTGCACCAAAATTATAAAATTTAGTAAACCAAATTTAATTGTATTTTTTATTTTGCCAAGTGCTTAAAAATTATTTGATTACAAAAAAGTTTGCTCCAAATATGATAGCACTGGTGCTTAAAACTAACATTTATTTAATTCTATAAAAGAATGGAAAATCTACTTTTTGAAATCAAATATTATGCAAACATTAAGAATTCTACTAGCCTAAGAATTAATAGTTTAGTTGAAAGTTCTTTGTTAGATGTTTTTTCGGAAGATAAAATAAAATCGGTACTTCGCTTAGTGCAAGATTTGATTGAAGTAAGTAAAAAAGTAGAAAATAAAAAAAACCGACTTTTTGAGCTTCAACTAACTAAAAACGGCGAAAAACTGGGTCTTTCGTTTAGAACCATTATACAAAGCACAGAAACAGAAAGCATTACTTCGCAGTTGGAAATCATAAACAAAACCATTCCTGATAGTGAAGCTTTCAAAGCCATGTACAAAACCAAACTTAGAACTGGAATTATTGCCGGTAACAATTCGGCTCAATTTCCAGACTTGAATCTTATTGATTTAGGCAGAGAATTAAAAGAGAAAATTGAATATTCGTTCGCTGAAATTGATATTCTATCCTCATTTTTGTGCATGAAAATACAACATTAAAAACTGTAAAAAAAAGAAATACAAGTGCTTTTTGAAACAATCACTTAGTTGTTATCGATTAATTATTAAGCACTTGAAAAATTAAATTCAAAAAATCACTGTTCATTACTTAGTATGTACGAGCAACAAAAAACACATGTTTGCCGTTTAGAAGTAAATCTAAACGCGCTGATATTCAATTTGAATTATTACAAACAGAAACTTCCGAAAAACACTAAATTTATTGCAATGGTCAAAGCCTTTTCGTATGGAAGCGGCGATTATGAAATTGCAAAAACCCTGCAAGCACAAAGTGTTGATTATCTTGGTGTAGCATACGCCGACGAAGGCATTGAGCTACGAGAAAAAGGTATCACCATGCCCATAATCGTAATGAACTCAACTCCATCTGATTACGACAATTTACTTAAATACAAACTTGAGCCAGAAATTTATTCTTTAGATACGCTTCGCAATTTTGGGGAAATTGCAAGTTTGCATTCGACCGAAAAACAAAATATTCATATAAAACTCGACACAGGAATGCATCGCTTGGGTTTTATGGAAGAAGAAATACCAAAAATGCTTGCTTACTTAAAAAATTGCGAAAATCTTTGTGTCAAAAGTATTTTTTCGCACCTAGCTGTAAGCGACGAGCTGCATCAAGATGCCTTTACCGAGCAGCAAATTGCGCTTTTTGACAATTGGAGCAAGCAAATCATTGACCAATTGAATTATCCGGTTTTGAGGCATATTTTAAATTCTTCGGGTATCGAACGTTTTCCAAACTATGGATTTGACATGGTGCGTTTGGGATTAGGACTTTATGGCGTTAATGCAACCAATACGAGCGTACTGAAAACTGTAAATACTCTAAAAACTAGAATTTTACAGGTTAAAAAGATAAAACAAGGCGAAACTATCGGCTATTGCAGAAATGGTAAAGCAGGCGAAAATACGACCATAGCCATTTTAGCCATTGGTTATGCCGATGGTTTTTTGCGAAAACTCGGCAATGGGGCATACAAAGTACTTGTAAATGGTAAATTTTGCCCCACAATAGGTAATATAAGTATGGATATGAGCGCAATAGATATTTCGGGAGTAAGTGCAAAAGCGGGTGATGAAGTTATTATTTTTGGCGACGAACACCCTGTTTTTGATATTGCCGAAAAACTACAAACTATTACTTATGAGATATTTACCAATATTTCAGCTCGTGTAAAAAGAGTTTATATTCTAAGTTAAAAAAAACACCGAATAAATAAAATAAAAATGCTATTTTAATATTTCAAAAGAACCAATAAATGCATCAATATCATTTTGTGGAATTTCGCCTTTTGAAGTAATGATTGCAACTTGATAAAGCTTTCCATTTACGATATAATTTGATACAGCTGTGTAATATTTACTGGAATTAGCCTTAAAAAAAATACCGGCATTTCCATCAATGCGTGTTTCTTTTTCAGAACTAACTTGAAGCTGTAAATCAGCACAAAAGCTATCTTTCAAGCTAATAAGCAACTCAGTCATGTCGGCATCGCTTTTTACATTTGCCGTAGATTGAGGCGAAACGGCTACGGTATATATTACAGAATTTGCAGAGTATGTAAAATCTGTAATTTGCTCATTACCTATACCTTCAATGGGGATTGTCTCGATATTTTTGGTGGGTTTGCCCGGAAATTTTATGCTAAATCCGTCTTCTTTACTTGTAAATTTATTTTTATCTACATTATTTTCATCTAATGCATTGCCATTTTGTTCGCTTGAACCGTTATTGCAAGCCGTTGCTAATACAAAAAAGGCTAAAATAAAAGAATATAAGATGGTTTTCATACGCTTTGGTTAATTAAAATAAACGCTGCAATTTACAATTAATTTTGAAGTATGCAAATAGTTATGCAATTAAAATTTGGTATGAGCCTATAACACAATCAATCCTGAATTTTTAATGCAATTTTTAAAATTAAAAATTTGAAAGAAATAACAATTTTATTTTTCATTTATTTGTCTGTATTTCAATAATATAACAGTTTAAAATGATAGTGATTAAAAACAATTTAGACTAAAACTAATTACTGTTAAAATTTAATCAAGATATTGAAAAACAAGAAAAACAGCGAACTTTTTAGCGTAATAAAATCGATTGCAAATAGGCACCAGTGCTTTTTTTATTGGAGCAAATCTTTTTGTAATCAAATAAATTTAAAGCACTTGGCAAAAAGAAATATACAATTTATTTTGTCTTAATGTTTAATAATAAAAAGAACCAATAAAACATTATTAATATTGAACTTAAACAAATCCTCAATATTTAAAAAAGTTTTTTTTATTTCTGAAAATGAATTACTTTTGTATTCAGTTTCAAAAACCAATTGATTAACTATTTTCTTAAAAAAGCCAATAATCTCAAAACTAATCTTCTATCAATTACTTTTACTTGATTGTTTATACGTTTAAAATCGTTTCAAAATTTAGTTCATAGAAGCAATTTTTAAAGTTCAATTTCGATTTGTTTTCTAAAAAAACAAACGAAAATAAAATTAATTTGAAGCAATAAATTACTATAATTTAATTACTTCGCTAAAATAATTATTTATATGAAAAGAATAATCTTATTATTTGCGCTTATATTGGTTAGCGCATTTTCGAGTTTTGCGCAAGGGCTTTTGACTTCAGCTCCTGCCAACTGGTTTAATCTTGATGCTGTGCAAGATAATACTAGAGGAGTAAGTACTGAAAAGGCTTATATTGAGCTTTTGAAAGACAAAAAAGCAAAGAAAACCATAATTGTAGCAGTTATCGATTCGGGTATTGACATCGAACACGAAGATTTGAAAGACAAAATATGGGTAAACCCCAAAGAAGTAGCTGGTAATGGCAAAGATGACGACCAAAATGGTTATATAGATGACATAAATGGCTGGAATTTTATTGGAAATGCTCAAGGTGGCATGGTAAACCAAGATAATTTAGAAATGACTCGCTTATATGTTATTGGTTTAAAGAAATTTGAAGGCAAAACAGAAGCCGATGTCGCAAAAAGTGATAAAAGCGAATTTCTTCAATTCAAGGAAATTGAGCAAAAATACAAAAAAGAATACGAAGAAGCCGAACAAATTGTTGGAAACATCAAAGGCATTCAAGATATGATAGTTACTGCAAATGAAACCATTAGCAAACATCTTGGAAAAGATGATTTTACAATAGAAGAAGTAAATGCAATAGAATCAGAAGACGGTGAAATAACTCAAGCCAAAGGCATATTAAATTTTGTTGCCTTACAAGGACTTACCAATGAAGCTTTAGTAGAAGCTTTAGAGCATTTTGACGAAAAACTAAATTACAATTTGAACACTCAATTTGATCCACGCTCTATTGTAGGTGATAATTACAGCAATTTTATCGAAAAATATTATGGAAATAATTTGGTAGAAGGACCCGATGCTTTCCACGGCACTCACGTAGCAGGTATTATTGGTGCATGTCGCAATAACGATTTGGGAATAAAAGGAATAGCCAATGACATCAAAATAATGGTACTTCGCACGGTACCTAATGGCGACGAACGCGACAAAGACGTAGCCAATTCAATAATTTATGCTGCCGACAACGGAGCTAACATTATCAATATGAGTTTTGGTAAAGCTTATTCACCTCAGAAAGCCGTTGTGGATAATGCTGTAAAATATGCTGAAAAGAAAGGCGTTTTGTTTGTACACGCAGCTGGCAACGACTCAGAAAATAACGACGAAATAGGTAATTTTCCAAATAGAAAATATTTAAAAAAGAAACAGGCTCAAAACTGGATTGAAGTTGGAGCTGCAAATTGGAGTGATGCATTCATTGCCGATTTCTCAAATTATGGTGCCGTTACTGTTGATGTTTTTGCTCCAGGTGTAGATATTTACTCAAGTGCACCAGGTTCTGAATACAAAAATGCTAGCGGAACGAGTATGGCTGCACCGGTTGTAAGTGGTGTTGCTGCTTTGGTTTGGTCATATTATCCTGAATTTTCGGCAAAAGAAATTAAAGATATTATTCTAAAATCTGCCATTCCTTACAAAACTCAAAAAATAAATATTCCTGGAACTGAAACGGAAGCTGAATTTAGCAAACTTTCTAATACAGGAGCTATTGTAAATGTTTTCAAAGCTTTAGAGCTTGCCGAAAAAATGAAAAAATAGGTATTTTGCTTTAAGTGTATTTTTTATAAAACAGTTAATCGGATATCCATTAACTGTTTTTTTTATTTTCAATTTTGTATGAGATTTACATTATTTATTACATTTCTTTTTGTGTTCATCTATTCATGCGCCCAGCATACTGAAACTAAAAACAATTTAATTGAGATTACAGATTCTGTTGCTATCGAAAAAAACGAAATAGATACTTTGTTTTTTGATATAAAATTCACAGCAAAAGATACATACGCTAACAAAAAGAAAGAAATACAAAATAATAGAATTTTGTTTAAGCAATCTTATGTCCAAGAAATTGACTCTACAAAAAAAATGGACATTTTAAGAAATGCAGGAAACTATTTCAACGAAGCACTGTTGAATGAAATAATTCCTTTTTGGTATGGCACAAGTTGGTCATTTTCTGGTTATACCGATAAGCCTAACAAAGGCGAAGTTGGTTGCAGCTATTTTGTATCTACCACACTTTTGCACTGTGGTTTAAAGTTGAATAGATACCACTTAGCTCAACAAAACCCTGAAAATGAAGCAAAAACGCTTCTTTTTTCAGATAGTTTATTTGTTTTTAACTACTCTGACACGCTAATTGAACACATCGAAAAAGAATTTAATGATGGAATGTATTTTGCCGGATTAGATAATCATGTAGGGTATTTGCTTATTCGAAAAGGCAAAGCATTTTTTATTAATTCTAGCTACTTACAGCCAGTATGTGTAGAAATTCAGTTTGCCGAAGACTGTGAGGTATTTAAAAGTAGCAGGTATTTTTTTGTCCCTATCGGAAACAATACTACCTTGATAAAAAAATGGCTACTTGAGGAAGAGATTCATATCATTCGCAATACTAACCACTAATTTTCAAATAAATAGACGAAGGGAAATGCTTTTGTAAACTTTCAAACGGTTTTTGTTTACCAGCAAAGAAACCAAAATCGTCGGGTTGTGGATTGTATTCAGGGAATATATTCTTCAAGTCATTTTTCTTTTGGTAATGAAGCATGCTTAAACTAAACAAAATAATAACTCTATAATTGTCTGTTAAATAAGCTCTTAGCAAAGAAGTTTCTTGCCACTGAAAAAAATTGGTCATTATATCACGCTGATAATCAAAAGGAAAATAAATATCGTGAAAATGCACAAAAACACCTTTTTTTAGTCGTGGAAGAATTTCAAGAATTACAAAATTAACATCGCTTCCGGGTTTTACGGTGTGAGATGAGTCAATAAAAAGCAAATCGCCAGCTTGTAGCTGTTCAAAAAACGATAGTTCAACTTGCTGAACCGGTTTTTGAATTACTTTAACTAATTTTTCTTTTTTTAAAGTATCTGAAGGGTAAGGTTCTATACAAATAATTTCGGCTTCATTTTGATTCAACTCGCAAGCTTTGATGCTGCAAAAGGTTGAAACTCCGCTTCCTACTTCGATTATTCGTTTGGGTTTATTTTTGCGAATAAAAGCATGAAGTGCTTGAGCTTCAATGTACCCAAATCCCGGACCGTAATGTTTTTCTACTCCTTCTTTGTAGAAAGGATTGCCAGCATATTCATTTTGAAAACCTTCAAGTGTATTTGCCAGATTTTCAAATTGTTTTTCTATGTTTGCATCAATTCCAACTAAATTAGAAGGTTTTTGCCAGGTTTCTTTAGTTGCTTTCAAGTAATCTAAATCGGCAAAAGCGGAATAATAATGTTTTGGAATAATGACAAATCCTAGCTTTAATCCAATTTTGTAAATGGAAAACAAGCTACGTTTAATGAGCGTTTTGAGGTTTCTTTTCATAACATGATTTTATATATTCATTCCAAGCATTTTTCGCAATCCAAAATAAATCATAAAAACTACCATTATTGCCTTGACTAAGTAGTTCATAGAGCTTGTAAAGTCCGTTTCGGCTTTCACAACCTGCAAAAACATTAATGGAATCATCAAAATGAGTGTAGGTGTATTAACCGAATAAATAAATATTCGACTTAATATAAAATTATAAAATAATCCTAGAAAAAACATAAAAATAACACCTCCATTTACACCATAATTAGCGTAAGCTTCACCCATAATGCTAATATCCATACTTGTTCCATAAGCCAGTTTTAATCCAGTAAACCGATAAAAATACTCGCTAAAACCTACGAATGTTTTAATTTCAGGATTTAAAAAACGAGGCACAAGGCTTGCCTTAATTCCGCGCCAAATAGTTTCGCCATCGGCAAAGGGCTCAAATAGTGGAACGTTATACATGATACGCGAAATAATCCACCCTTGATTGAGCCTATTTATATTGTATTGAATGAACACATCAGTAAAAATACTTGCGTCAGCATTGTAAGATTCGCTTGCCATGTCGTAAAATTGCCCTATCGTGCGCTCTTCTTGATTTAAGCTTCGGAATTGACCTTTTACAAGTTGAATGGAAAGAATAAGGAACAAGCCACCTAAAAACAATATGATTTTTTGAATATTTGAAAATTTATAAATAAATGCAATTATAATTACCATAAAACTTAGCCACAATAAAAAATCGTGAAACATAGCATTTGCCAAACTTAACGACGCAAAACTAAGAATTACCAATGAAAAAATGACCCATTTGTAAGGTCTGTTGCGTAAAATAAGCAAATATAAGCCGATAAAACGTATGCTTGCTAACAAATAAACAAAAAAGCCAAGAACACTTGGATAAAATTTTTCGGTCAAATTTAAAAACAATCCACCACCGATAAATAATAAATCAAGATTTGGATATTTTTCAAGAGTTTGTTTTATTTGGTTAAAAATTGCATTTTCATCTAATTTTTTAGGCCATAAAGGTAAATAAAGACCAATAGCAAATGTTAAATTAGCAGGAAAGGCAAAACTCATATACGTTTTTTCGTCCACCGACATATAAAATATTGGATCGTCGATAACGAACAAATAGGACAAAATTGGTCCAATTACCCATTGTAAAGTTGCTAACAAAATCATAATATCCCTTATTTCTATTTTTTTTCCTAAATCGAAAAAAAACTTAGAAATGAAAAATACAAATTGAACAATTCCTAAGGTGGAATAAAAACTAATATTGGTATAAAAATACAGCAATGCAAATGCAAACATAGCAATAGATGCGCTTATACTTAATGAATTGTTTTGCATTAATTTTAGAAATATTATATTGAACTTTTTTTGAAATTGCAAAAATACAATTAAATTCTTAAATCGCTAATTCTTTTTCTATTGCAGAGCAAATTTTTTCGAAGTTCCATACTTTTATTGTCTCTAAAGAGTTATTAGATAGGGTATTTATGTAGTTTTTCTTTTCATCAATTTCCAAAATAATTGAAAGCAATTGATTTTCATTTTCGGCTTCAAAAATATAACCATTTTTTGAAATTAAATCTACAGCACAACCTACTTTGGTAGATGCAATTACAGGTTTTCCGCAAGACATGGCTTCATTTATTGCCAAACCCCATGTTTCGAAAGGTCCTTTCGACGGCAAAACAAAAACATCGCCCAAATGATAAACTATTGGCATTTTCGATTGGTTTTGAAAAGGTAAAAAATGCACATTTGCTAAATTCGCAGCTTGTTTTTTTAGTTTTTCTTCTAAAATTCCATTTCCTACAAATAAAAAGCTTATCTTTTTTTGATGGCATTGTTCAGCTATTTTTAGAAGTATTTCGGGATTTTTTTTAGATTCAAATTTTCCGATAAATAAAAAAGTAAGATGGTTTTCTTTAATTCCAATTTCTTGTTTCCAAATTTTGGCTTGTTTTTTATTTTGCTCAAAATTTAAAGAAAATCGTTGATTATCAATGGCATGAGGTGCGAAAACCAATTGGTTTTCTTTTAAACCATGCTTTAAATAATAATTTTTGTTGTTAGTGCCAACGTAAAAAGCTTTTGTGATATGCGAATAAACAAATCGAAGCCAAATACGTCTTAATAAAGTTTTAAGGCTTTTTTTTTCGTCTAATAAATTTGAGTCGCCGCGAAAATAAATCGGTATTTTGTTTTTAAAATATCGAATGACTT
>DZBP01000100.1:0-10349 GCA_022729915.1 Draconibacterium orientale
TCAATTATCAATTCTTAATTATCAATTATCAATTATCAATTATCAATTATCAATTCTTAATTATCAATTATCAATTCTTAATTATCAATTATCAATTATCAATTATCAATTCTTAATTATCAATTATCAATTATCAATTATCAATTATCAATTATCAATTCTTAATTCCTAATTCTTAATTCCTAATTCCTAATTCTTAATTCCTAATTCCTAATTATTTTTATACGCTTCTTCTAAGTCTTCTTCTCTTACTCCTTTTTCGAGCGCAACTTCCCAAACGGGCATAATTGGAATTACTTTAGCTAAAACAGTAATTATAAGCAATGCAATAGAAATAGCACCCATAGTAATAGCCCATTCAAAGCCATTGGGGAAATAGACCATAAAATGTTCGGGAACATTTTGAACTGGTAAAAATGGGTGTTCTAAAGTGGGAGCAACAATAATGAATCGTTTTAAGAATGCACCAATTACCACAAATATGCCAATTATAAGCATAGGAAAAGGTTTGCGCATTTTTTTGAACAACAGCAAAATAATGGGCAAAATAAGTCCGGCAATTTGAACAAACCAAAACAATAATGCGTATTTACCTACAAAAAGCATTTCTAAGTGATGGCTGTCGGCAGTTTTCATTTTGTAACCTGGTACCAAAAACTCGTTTAAATTGAAATACAAATACAATAAACTGGTCAAAACTAAAAGTTTGCCTACCAAATCGAAATGTTTTTCGGTTATATATTCTTTTAGATTGTAAGTATTTCTAAAAACAAACAAGGCAATAGCCATTGCGCCTACTCCGGCAGGAAATGCACCCGCCACGAAATAAGGACCAAAAATAGTAGAATCCCAACCTACACGTGGAGTCATTGCAAAAAGCCATGAAGTAACGGTGTGGATTCCAAAGGCAACAGGAATAATTAAAATAGAAAGTGTGCGCATAGATTTGAAAATAATTTTCTTTTGTTCGGGTAAACCTACAAACCCAAGAGAAAGAATTTTATAAATCATCAGTTGCCATTTTGGGGCATTTTTGAAACGATTTCGCATAATTGCCATATCGGGAATAAGCGGCAAAATAAGCAACAACAAACTGATAACTATATAAGTAGTAATAACAGTAATGTCCCAAACAATGGGCGACTGAATGCGTCCGTGCAAGAAAACATTGAGCAACCTATCGGGGCGACCCATGTCAAACACAATGATAGCACCCGCCATCATAACAAAAGCAATGGCAATAAGTTCGGCTATACGCGTAATGGGTGTAATTCCGGGAATTTTCAAAAGCCCAAGCACGGCACTAATGAGCATTCCTACTAAGCTAACGGCTACAAAAAACACAAAAGTAGAAATGTATAAACCCCAAGAAACAATGTCGCGCATGGCAGTAACACCCAATCCATCACGCAATTGAATAAAGTACGCCATTCCGGCAGTAGCTAAAACTGTAATTAGAACGACTATCCATGCCGTAAAACCATAATGCTTAGATAATGGCGCAAATAAATCCGTTTGAATTTTTTCAAAGAGTTGTTTCGACTCCTCTTTTGGTAATGCTTCGTGATTCATTTTTATATTATTTTATAAATTCTTATTATTTTTATTTGTCTATAAATTATAAGCTAATTGTTTGTTTATGTAAAAAACACATTTGTTTGTTATCAAAAAATTAACACATCAATGTATTGGAACATTAACACCATACAATTAAGCATGTTCGTTATTGTCTAAAGTAGTTTTTCCGTTCAAATTGAACTCAAATAAACGGTCTTTAGCAGGTAAATAATACACACTTGGTTTTGTACCTAGCTCAGGCAATAACGTATATCCGGCGTTGTTTCTAATGAGTTCGCTAAAACGCACTGTTTCTTTGGTAGTTCCGTTAGTAACAGCATCTTCGTTCATATCTCCAAACCAATAAACACCATTAGGACAAGCACTTGCGCAATAAGGCATTTTTTCGTCGCGCAATTGGTCTGCACTAAATAAGCATTTAGAAACCGTTCCGCGTTTTTGAGGAACATTGAGCTCAACATCGTATTCTCTGTCGTTAGCAGCCACTTTGGGTTCAGACCAGTTGAAAATACGAGCCGAATATGGGCAAGCAGCAATGCAAAAACGACAACCAATACAACGCTCGTTGTCGATAAGTACAATACCATCGCTACGTTTGAAAGTAGCATCAACAGGACAAACTTTGGTACAAGGCGGATTGTCGCAATGTTGGCAAGGCTTTGGCATAAAGAAAGGAGCCGTTTTTTCGGCGTCTTGCATAGCCAGTACGTTGATGTGGTGCTGTTCGGGTTTTAACTCATGAGCATTTTGGCAAGCAGCCATGCACATACGCGCATTTCGGCATTTAGAAAGGTCAATAACCATAGTCCATTTTCTACCGGGTATTCCTTTTCTGCCTCTTTTTTGCAAATCTTCTTCAGTTTTTTTGCCAAATTCTTTTAAATGCGAAGTATCCACTTCCATTATTTTGCCATCGGCGGTAAGTACTTTGGCAAGCTTTCCGGTTTCAGCTTTAACGCCATCAATGGTCGAAAATAAACCAACTCCGGCAAGCGAACCGGCGCCAAATGCCAATCCGGCTTTTAAGAAATCTCTTCTGGTCTTTTTGTTATTCTTATCTTCCATAAATAATTTGTAACTGTTTGTATATTATAGTTTTCTGTTTATATTTCTATCTTTGTAATCTGTTTTGTATAGTTCAGACTAAAAAAAGAAAGTTGGTTAATATACTCTAAATTGTTATAATTTTGAGCTTTTTTACTTTTATTTAATTGTTTTGTAATCAAAATTTTGCCAAAGTTTTGTAGTTTGGCAAAAATACAGTTCAAAGCATAACTCTTTTTTTTGAAGGTTCGATTTTGAAAAATTCAAAAAAAAGTTTTAGATAAAGAGTTGTTATTCTGTTTAAATCTGAAGAACTAATGCCAAAAATATACAAAAAAAGATAAAAAGTTCTTAAACTTATTATTAGAATGATTCTAAATTATATTTTATTGAAAATCAATGCTTAAGTTTATCCATTTCAGAAGCATTTCTTGCTAAAAAAGTAAAGAAATGTTTCTAAACAAATAGAAAATTGATATATTGAATCTAAATAAAGAAAAAATAACAAATTTTAAGCAAAGCATAAGCTATAAAAAACGAGTTGTTTAAATTAAAAACAAAAAGGTTTTCAAAATGTAAGGTTTTTATTATCAATCAATTTTGAACAAAAAGAAAGAATTTAAGTATAAAAATTTTTTTATTGATTAGCTATATTTATATTTGTAGTTTAAAGTAAAGTATTTAATTTTTGGGAGTAAAAAGACACTTATACTTTTAGATAAAAGATGTAATTACTTGATTATTAAATGATTTACATTCAAAGTATAGAATATTTATATTTCAATTGAAATAGCAAATTTAGAAATCAAAAACAAAAAAAACAATGAATCCTTATCGTGTTTCATTGAAATTTAACTTTTAAAAAAATAACAATTTATGAAAATTACAAAACTAAGTATTTTAGCATTCCTTTTTGCATTTGGAGTATTTGCTTGTACTAGCGGCTCTGACGAAAATTCAGAAAATAAAGATTCTGTAGCAGTGGAAGAGATTCCAGAAGTGGAAGTAAAAAAAATTGATTATCCATTAAATAACCCTGTTGAAATAAGCAAAATGCTTAATCAAGCTGGTGCTGCTTACACAACAGATGTTACCAATTCGTCTAAAAACATTGATAAATACATGACTGAAAAGGACAAAGCATTGGCTTTAGGTATTTATGGTGCGGACTTGGCTTATGTATCGACCTATAATAAATCACAAGAAATCAATTTATTATTTGAAGTTTGCAAAAAAATAAGTGATGAATTAGGTATATCAAATATTTACGATGAAGCAACTTTGGCTAAAATAGAAGCTAATATCGAAAACAAAGATACTTTGCACAGTGTAATTTCAAATTCTTTTCATGGCACGTACGAAACTTTGCAAGAAAGTGGAAAAGGTGCGGTTTCGGTATTGGTATTAGCCGGCGGCTGGGTAGAAGGTTTGTACATTTCGCTCGAACTGACTCAAAATGCAATAGATAAGAAAAAAATGATGAGCGGTATTGCTAGCCAAAAATTAAATTTAGACAAACTTATGGTTGCAATGGAATTGTATGCAGATAACGAAGCCGTTAAAGCTACTATTGCTGAATTGCAAAAAATAGAAGCTGTGTATGCTAAAATAAACCCTGAAACTCTTACTCCAGCTCAATTGAAAGAATTAGCTAAAGTTACAGCCACAGTAAGAGCTGCAATGGTTAAATAAAAAAAATAAAATAGAGTCTTCTTTATAATGTTTTGTACATTTTTTTAGAAGACTTGAATATTAAACTTGCTGAAAATTGATATTCATGCAAAAATGAGGTAATAAGGTTTAAAATAAGTGTGAATTTGTTATTTTCTATTAAGACTTTAACATCAAAAGTATTAAAAAAAAATTAAAGCCTTAATAAAAAAACAAAAAACTAGATAAAAAACAACCTTATTACCTTAATTTACAATATAAAAAGAAAACTTAACTTTTTTTATAAACAACAAGTCTTTGACAAAAGAGCTTTAATTTAGACTTGTTTTATTTTTTTCGAGTAGAAATTACAAAAAAACACAAGCTTTAAGTCGGAAGTTGTTGCAAATTATTTCCGTTATTTTAACAGCAAACTCAAAACCGAAATACTTCTTTTATATTTATTAAAATCCTTTACGAAAATGGGTGATTCAATTTTAAGAGCGTTAATGCGTTTGTTTGCAATTCTTGCAACAGTAAACAAAGAGGGTGTTTCAAAGTCAGCTCGTACAATTGTAGAAGCCTATCTAAAACAGCACTTAACTCCGCGCTTAGTGTCTGAGTATCTTAACCTTTTTGATGAATTTATAAGCCTACACCACAAAACTTCTGACAATGAAGACAAGAAAGAACGCAAACGCAACTCGGTAAACTCAGTAAAAGTGCTTGTTATTTGCCAGCAAATAAATGAAACACTGCAACAAAAAGAAAAAATAATTGTTTTCTTGCGCTTGCTCGAATTTGTAAACGAAGAAGGAGTGGTGAATGAAAAAGAACTTGAATTTATTGATACCGTAGCCGATGTTTTTAATTTTGAACTTAGCGAACGCGAATTGATGAAAACCTTCATCATTGGAAAAGTTCAAAACCTCGAAGATAAATGCAATGCACTGATTATTAATGGCGATAGTGTGTTGCAACCTCCTTTTGTAAACCTCGATTTGCCCGAGCCTTCTACCAATAAATTCAAACATATTTATCGAAATGGTTTTGTAGGTAGAATAAATGTAATTCATATCAAAAGTACCAATATATTTGTATTCAGATATTTAGGTGGCGACAATCTTTTCTTTAGCGGACACCCGCTGATTCCTCGCCGTACCTACATCATGGAAAATGGAGGAGTAATAAAAGGCGGTAAAATAAAACCAATTTACCACACCGATATTGCCGGAAAATTTTTCCAATCCGAAACAAAATCGACCGTTGTTCTTAATGCAGAAAATGTTGTATTTAAATTTAAAGGCAGCGAGAATGGATTGCACGAATTTAATTTCTCAGAAAAATCGGGACAACTTATTGGAATTATGGGTGGTAGCGGAGTTGGTAAATCTACTTTGCTCAATGTACTCAACGGAAGCATAATACCAAACAGCGGAAGAATAACAATTAATGGACTTGACATTCACAAAGATAAAGAAAAATTAGAAGGAGTTTTGGGTTTTGTACCACAAGACGACTTATTAATTGAAGAACTTACCGTATTTCAAAACTTATATTTCAATGCAAAACTTTGTTTTTCAAACTTAAATGAAAAGCAAATTATAAAAAAAGTGGCTAAAGTTCTTTCTGACTTGGAACTTACCGAAATAAAAAACCTTAAAGTAGGCTCGCCTTTAAACAAATACATTAGCGGTGGGCAGCGCAAACGCTTAAACATAGCACTTGAGTTGATTCGCGAACCTGCTATTTTGTATGTAGATGAACCCACTTCGGGGCTATCGTCAATGGACTCTGATGCAGTAATGCTACTTTTGCGCCGACAAACTTTGAAGGGCAATTTAGTGATTGTAAACATTCATCAACCTTCATCGGATATTTACAAGCTATTCGATAAGATTTTGATAATGGACAAAGGCGGTAGAATTATTTACTCCGGCAACCCTATCGATGCAGTTGAATATTTCAGAATAGCAGCGCATTGCGTAAATACCGAAGGCGGAGAATGTATTACTTGCGGAAATGTAAACCCCGAACAAATTTTGCAAATAGTAGAAGAAAAAATTGTTAATCAATACGGAAAATTTACCCGCAACAGACGTTTTGCTCCTTACGAATGGTTCAATTTGTACAAAGAAAAGATAGAAAAAGACATTCAAATAATTGATTATACCCAAGAAATTCCAATAAGTGCCTTCAAAGTACCTTCGAGATGGAAACAAATGAGCATTTTTATAACTCGAAATATTCTTTCTAAACTTACCAATTTGCAATATTTGCTTATTACATTTTTGGAAGCTCCTCTGTTGGCTATCATCATTGCTTATTTTACCAAATACATAAGTGGCGATGTAGGAAGTCCCGATGTGTATATTTTTAGCGACAACCAAAATATTCCGGCTTATATATTTATGTCGGTGATTGTTGCCATATTCTTAGGTCTGTCGTTGAGTGCCGAAGAAATCATCAAAGACCAACGCATTTTAAAGCGCGAAAAATTCTTAAATCTGAGCCGTTTTAGTTACATTAATTCAAAAATGCTTGTTCTTTTTGTAATTTCGGCTATTCAGATGCTCACCTTCGTACTTATTGGTAATTCTATATTGGGTTTGCAAGGAATGAATCTTTCGTTTTGGCTGATGCTTTTTACTGCTACTGCGGCGGCTAATTTAATTGGGCTGAACATTTCTGCAGCACTTAACTCGGTGGTTACTATTTATATACTTATTCCGTTTATTTTAGTACCCCAATTACTTTTTAGTGGAGTAATAGTAAATTATGATAAACTTCACAAGAATATTACTTCGCATTATTATGTGCCAGTAATAGGTGATGTGATGATTTCGCGCTGGAGTTATGAGGCTTTGACCGTAGAACAATTCAAAAATAATGATTACCAAAAACTTTTTTTCAATTCAGAGCGCAAAATGAGCCAATATTCGTATATTTCTACTTTCTTAATACCTATTTTGAGCGACGAAATAAAGAGTATTGACAATTTGATACATAAAAAAGAGATTGAGAATGCAGAAAAACAATTGGCTCGATTAAAAAATGAAATTATTGGACTCAATGATGCTCTAAATGCTACAACTAATAAATTCAATACTGAAAAATTGAGCATCGAAAAGTTTGATGTAGCAACTCAAAAAGAACTTAAAGACTATTTTAAGATTCTAAAAAAATATTACAACAAAAAATATAAAATTGAAACAAACAAAAGAGATTTAATATACAACAACTTAATAGAAAAATCGGGTGGGGTGGAAGCAGTTTTGAATTTAAAGAAAGAACATCACAACAAAAACCTATCGGATATGCTCTTGAATAAAAATGAATTGAAAAAAATATACGAAACCGAAGATTTTTTTATTCAAAAAAGCGACCCTATTTACAAATACCCAACCAATAAGTTTGGGCGCGCTCATTTTTATGCTCCCGTAAAAAAATTGGGCAACGGTTTTGTCGATACTTATTGGTTTAACTTGCTGGTAATTTGGCTTTCGAGTATGCTTTGGTATTTTGTATTGTACTTCGATTTGCTTAGAAAGTTGTTGGACAAACTTTCCGGATTTTCTATGAGAAAAGAAAATTAATCTTTTTTGTAAAAAAAAAAACGAAACATTTGGTAACAATTGTGCAAAACTTCTAAAAAATGAAATACTTAATTTATTTTATGCTCATAGCTCATTTCCTTCTTGCATGTACAAATGAGGAAAAGTTGAAGCGAGCTACCACAGAAAACATAGATACAATAGCCAAAATAGATACTCCTATTTTGGTTTATACAAAATACAATTTGCCTTTGCCGGTCGATTTCTATCGTTTTATCAAAAGCCATGAGTCGAATGTGGAGATGAAGGCATTTTTAAACCCGGTAAGTAATTGCGAAAGATACATGTGCAACAAAGAAAGAGGCGTAAATTTTGGCGTTTATGCTTCCGACTTAGCTTATTCGGTCGTTTCTGAAAACAAGCAACAAAGCATCGATTATTTTAATGTAACTAAAGAACTGGCTGATGCTTTGCACATTGCAAAAGGTTACAGCTTAGAAGTAGTAGAACGTTTGAACAACAATTTGCAAAACAACGACTCCTTGCATCAAATTGCTTCAAAAGCCTATTGGAATGCTTGCAATTTTTTAGAAGCCAATGATGAAGTAAATATTTTGCCTTTAATAATTGCAGGTGGTTGGATTGAAAGCATTTACATAGCAGTCAATTCAGTAGATGAAACCAATCCTCCTACACAAATACTCAAAAGGCTTACCGATGAAAAGCAATCGCTCGAAAACTTGATTCAATATTTGCTCGATGTAATTACCGATAGCAATACGTTTGAAATAAATGCCGATATTCAAGAGTTAGGTACTAATTTTAAAGGACTTAGAGCCATTTATGCTACTGTTCATGATGGTAAAACATTGAATCAAAGCCAATTTGTAAAGTTAAAAAAAGAAATAACTAAGATTAGAAATTTTTATACTAACAAGTGAATGTTTAGCCAAAATAGGCTGGACATCATCTAAATAGGTTGATAAACAGCTTGTGTGTAATTGATTTGTATGTATTTTGCAAACAATTGGTACGATGTCTAAGCCGTTAAGGCGGTTTCATCACTTCAATAGAACATTAAAAAAAAAGATTTTGATGAGGAAATGAATGAATTAGAAACAGGCGATTTAGTTTTTTTTTTATTTAAACTATTTTTTTTGTTACAATTAAAACTTTTATTATCTTTGCAGCATTGATAATAAGTACATGAATAAGAATAAACAACATTTTGTGTTTTCTTAAAATTGTAGAAATCAAAGGAATATAATTATTCGCTGTTCACTGTTCACTACTTAACAAAGTTGTTTGCTCAATACAAAATAGCACAGGTGCTTAAAAATCATTTCCATGCAAATTAAAATCGAATCTGATTTTAATATTTCATTAGAAAAAAAATTTTGGTAACGTATATAAATAGTAACTTTTTCTAAAAATAGCTAAAATTGTGTCGTTTTTTTTTAAATTCTTAGCCCCAAATAACAAAAGCAAAAGAATCATTTTAATTAAAACAAACTGCCTATTTATAGCCATTAAAAAAAACATAGATTACATTGAACTTACGCAATCTGCCATTTGATTAAAATCAAAAAAATAATAATAAAGTTTCTTAAAAAAATTACTTTTTTTCTAACTTACACTTCAATATTTAAAATGCACAGTGTGTAAAAAATCACAAATTTTAAAAATCAAAAAAAAAGGTAAGCGCTAATTAAGTATTCTTTTTTAGGACTCAAATAATTTAAAAATACAAAAAAATAACACAAAACATAAAGAAATTGTTTCGAATTCTTCTAATAATATCTGCTCAGATATACCTCAATGAATTTGACTCTCTATATTAAAATTAACTAAAATATATGTACGACATTATTGAATTAAGTAAAAAACTTGTTCCCGAATTAAGAGATATTGCTAAGGAATTGGATATTAAAAAAATTGATTCGTTCAAAAAACAAGAATTAGTTTACAAAATATTAGACCAACAAGCAATAAATGCTTCTGCAAAAGAAGATAGTTTTCCTAAAGCTGAAAAGAAAAATAATTCAAACAAGCAACAACCCATTATTAAAAAAGAGCATAAAGCAATTCCAGTAGAAAAAGCCTTGAATAATGTGCAAAAACCAGAAAAACCAATGGCAATAGAAAAGAAAAAAGAATACATAATTCACGATGATTTTCTTGATTTTCCCGAAGACGACCCCAGTATCTTTATTGGAAAACGTATTTATCCGGAAAACGAAATCACGAACAAAGTTGAAAATAGGGAAGAAAATGTAAAGCCCGAAAAAATTGAAAAAAACGAGGTTTTTAATAAAGGTGAACGCTTCAATAGAAACGAAAACTTCGACAAACAAGAACGCTTTAATAGAAACGAGAACTTCGACAAACAAGAACGCTTCAATAGAAACGACAATCCTGAAAAGCAAGAGCGTTTAAATAAAAATGAAAACTTCGACAAACAAGACCGTTTCAATAGAAACGACAATCCTGAAAAGCAAGAGCGTTTAAATAAAAATGAAAACT
>DZBP01000100.1:10449-11905 GCA_022729915.1 Draconibacterium orientale
TCGACAAACAAGACCGTTTCAACAGAGCCGAAAATTTTGAAAAAGTTGAAAAACTTGATAGAAACGACAATTTTGAGAAGATAGATCGTTTCAATAGAAGCAACGACAATTTTGAAAAAGTTGACGACTTTGACCGTAACGACGTATTTGAAAAAGAAGAGAAAAAGAAAAACAACAACAAAAATCAACGCGACGACCGCAACAATTACTACGACAAAGACCCTCGCGACCGCAAACGCCCCGAAAAACGCAATGGTTCTGAATTTGAAGGCATTATTTCAAACTCAGGTGTATTGGAAATTATGGCTGACGGCTACGGTTTCTTACGCTCGGCAGATTACAACTACTTCAACTCGCCTGATGATATTTATGTTTCGCAATCGCAAATCAAACTTTTTGGTTTAAAAACCGGAGATGTGATTCGTGGAAGCATTAGACCACCCAAAGATGGCGAAAAATATTTTCCACTTATCAAAGTAGAAACCATCAACGGCAGAGAACCCGAAGTAGTGCGCGATAGAATTCCATTCGACTACTTAACTCCTTTATTTCCAAACGAAAAATTCAATATCACCGACCGCAATGCTACTCTTTCAACACGTATAGTGGATTTGTTTTCGCCCATTGGAAAAGGACAACGCGGACTTATCGTTTCGCCTCCCAAAGCTGGTAAAACAATGCTTTTGAAAGAGATAGCCAATGCCATTGCTGCCAATCAGCCCGATGTGTATATGATTATTTTGCTCATAGATGAGCGTCCGGAAGAGGTTACAGATATGGCTCGTAGCGTAAATGCTGAGGTTATTGCTTCAACTTTTGACGAACCTGCTGAAAAACACGTAAAAGTAGCCAACATTGTACTCGAAAAAGCGAAACGCTTAGTAGAAAGCGGACACGATGTGGTTATTTTGCTCGATTCTATAACTCGTTTAGCCAGAGCTTACAACACGGTTGCGCCTGCTTCAGGAAAAGTGCTTTCGGGTGGTGTAGATGCCAATGCATTGCACAAACCCAAACGTTTCTTTGGTGCTGCTCGTAACATCGAGAACGGTGGGTCGCTCACTATTTTGGCTACGGCTTTGGTGGACACTGGTTCAAAAATGGACGAAGTGATTTTTGAGGAATTTAAAGGTACCGGAAATATGGAATTGCAACTTGACCGCAAACTTGCCAACAAGCGTGTGTATCCGGCAGTTGATATTATCTCGTCGAGCACTCGCCGCGAAGATTTATTGATGGATAGCGAAACCTTGCAACGTATGTGGATTTTGAGAAACTTCCTTGCCGATATGAATCCGATTGAAGCCATGCAATTTATTCGTGATAGAATTCAAAAAACTCGCTCTAACGAAGAGTTTTTGATTTCGATGAATGACAAGTAAGATTAATTAAGAATTATACTAATTTGAAAATGAGTTAATTTGAAAATTTGAAAATGAGTTAATTTGAAAATGAG
>DZBP01000101.1 GCA_022729915.1 Draconibacterium orientale
TTGCTCGAAAATATTCCCGATGCTATATATTTTAAAAATTTAGATAGCAAATATATTCGCGTTAGCAATTCTATGTTGTTCTTATTCAAGGAGAAAGAAACTCGACGACTTATTGGGAAATCTGATTTTGATTACTTAGGCGATAAAGCGCAAGTACATTTAGACGATGAACAAACAATAATAAAAACTGGACTTCCAATAGTAGATAAGGTAATAAAAGAAGAGCGTTTAGATGGAACTATTGCTTGGATGAATGTTACAAAGCTTCCACTTAAAAATGCCAACGGACAAATAATTGGGACTTTTGGAATTTCTAAAAATATAAATAAAAGAAAAGAATTGGAGTTGCAAACTCAGCTGCAAAAAGAGTTTTTTGAAAATATTTTGGATAAAATTCCGAACAAAATTTTTGTAAAAGATGATTCTGGTAAAATGTTTTTTGTAAATAGTGAAGTGGCTAAAGCGCATGGAGTTACTCGTGAACGTTTGATTGGACAAAGCGATTTTGACTTTTTTGAAGTTGATAAAGCTCAAGAATTATGGAATGAAGAACAATTTATAATCAAAAATGGAGCTAAAACCATTATTCACAAAGATACTGTTACGGGCAAAGATTTAATTTTACAAACGGTCAAAATGCCATTTTATTTGCCACAATTAGGAAAAACCGGATTGTTGGGCATTCAACACGATATAACTGAAATAAAAAAATTGGAACTTGCTGCTAATCAACAAGCTGAAGAGTTGAGAGTGCATGAGGAAGAATTACGACAAAATTTAGAAGAATTGCAAGCTATTCAAGAAGATTTGGTTCGCAAAAATGAAGATAATGAGCGTATTAAAACGAATTTAGCTCGTGAATCGTCTTTACTTGATGCTTTGCTTACTACTCTGCCCGAATCTATTTATTTCAAAGATAAAGATTCTAAGTTTATAAAATGCAGCATGCAAATGGCTCAAAATTTTGGACTTACCAAAGCTGCAGAGTTGATTGGAAAATCAGATTTTGACCTTTTGACCTATGAAATTGCTGAAGAATCGTTTAATACAGAGCAAAAAATAATGCGTACCGGACAAGGACTCATCAACAAAGAAGAGGTTGATTCGATTTCGGAAGGCGAACGTTGGCTTTCGACAACCAAAATGCCTTTGATGCTTGGCGATAAAATTATTGGAACTTTTGGAATTACTCGCGATGTAACTCAAATAAAACGCGCACAAATAGAAGCCAAAGAACAAGCCGAAGAGCTTAGAAGCATTAACGAAGAGCAAGAAAAAGTACAAACCGAATTACGTTGGGAAAAACAAATGTTCAATACGTTGATGGCAGCTTTAACTTCGCGTGTTACTTTCAAAGATTTAACCGGAAAATACGTTCGGGTAAATAAATCAAAAGCAGAGAAATTGAAATTAGTTTCTGAAAAAGAAGCAATTGGAAAAACGGATTTGGATTTCTTCGACAGAAAACTTTCTTTAAAACAGCGAGAAATTGAAGAACAAGTAATTAAGACCGGCGAACCATTTTTAGATTTTATCAATAAGGTCGAATATCCTTCGGGTGAAGTGTATTGGGGAGATAGTGCTATTTTGCCTATTCGCGATGTTGATGGCGATATTTTAGGAATTTTAGACCTAACTAAAGGAATCACCAGACAGAAAGAAGCCGAATTTGTAGCTTTTGAAAATGACTTTAAAATCAATGGATTGATTAAAAAAATGCCAATTATGGTGTTTAGAATCAATAAATTAGGTCGTTTTACCGAGTTTAAAGGAAAAGCTACCGAACTGCTCAATATTCCACAAGATAAACTTATTGGAGCTAGCGTTTTTGAGGTATTTCCAAGTATTTCAGCAATTGTACATGAAGGTTTGGGCGAAAATGAATATGCTTTTTCTCAAAAATACCAAAAAGACGGCAACGAAATTGAAGTAGAATTTGTTTTCAGAGAAAATCCGGAAATTGATAGAGCTTATTTTGGTTATGCTTACCAAAAAAGCGGCGAATTGATAAAGGAATATGATGAAATAGAAAGAGTTAAAAACGCTATTAAAAATTTGAAGAAAAAATAAATAGATGGTTTCTTTTAATTTAAAGAATTGATAAATATCAAAACCCTAGCAGATTTCGATTTGCTAGGGTGTTCTTATTTTTTAGGCAAAATTTAGTTACAAAAAAATAAAATATACAAAGTAAATTACTCAAAATTAATAATTTAGACAATGATTTTACTCAACGGAAAAAAAACTTCGGAAGAAATTAAAAATGAAGTAGCACAAGAAGTGTTGAAAATCAAACAAGCTGGAAAAAGGCTTCCTCACTTGGCAGTTATTATTGTTGGACAAAATGGAGCAAGCAAAACTTACGTGGCAGCAAAAGAAAAAGCATGTCAATTTGTTGGTTTTGATTCAACTGTAATCGAGTTTCCTGAAGATATTCAAGAAAAAGTATTGCTCGAAAAAATTGAAGAAATAAATCAAAACCCGAACATCGACGGGCTTTTAGTGCAATTTCCGTTACCAAAACATATTTCAGAAACCAAAATTACCGAAACCATTAGCCCCGACAAAGATGTTGATGGTTTTCACCCAATTAGTGTTGGTAGAATGTCGCAAAATTTACCTACTTTTTTACCTGCAACGCCGTTTGGAATAATCGAATTATTAGAACGTTACGGAGTTGAAACTTCAGGAAAACATTGTGTTGTAATCGGTAGAAGTAATATTGTAGGAATGCCCATGAGCATTTTGATGGCTCGCAAGGCTTACCCGGGTAACGCAACAGTTACTATTTGTCATAGCCAAACTGTTGATTTGAAATCAATTACACTGCAAGCAGACATCATAATTGCTGCCTTAGGAAAACCCGAATTTTTAACAGCAGAAATGGTAAAAGAAGGCGCAGTGGTTGTAGATGTAGGCATTACGAGAGTAGAGTCGGATAAAACAAAAACTGGCTGGAAATTACTGGGCGATGTTAAATTTGACGAAGTTGCGCCCAAATGCAGCTACATAACGCCAGTGCCGGGTGGAGTAGGACCAATGACGATTGCCTCGCTTTTGAAAAATACTTTACGTGCATATTATTTAAAGGAATAAATTGAAATTTTAAAATTTAGTAAGACAATCTGCTAGTAACCAAATTCGGAAATCTAATTTGATTTTTGATTAATACAATAAAAATTATGTTTGATGTTTTAGAAAATATAGATTCTATAAGAATGAATTTTAGCGAAGGCGGCTTGCTTTTTATGAATGTTGCGTTAGCTTTCATTATGTTTGGAGTTGCTCTCGATATAAAAATAAAAAAGTTTAGAGATATTTTTATAGAGCCAAAAGCTGCAATTGTTGGAATTGTTTCGCAAGTAATAATTCTTCCGGCTTTTACTTTTGGGTTGATATTAATACTGAATCCACCACCTTCGGTTGCTATGGGAATGATATTGATTGCAGCTTGTCCGGGAGGAAACATATCAAATCTGATTTCGTCGCTTGCAAAAGCTAACGTCGCTTTATCGGTAAGTCTTACGGCATTTTCTACATTAGGTTCTACTTTGATAACTCCGGCTAATTTTGCGTTTTGGGGTAGCCTTTATGTAAATTATTATCAGAAAGCCAAACATTTGAATATTCCTATTGAAATTGATTTGTTGCAAATGTTTAAAATTGTTTTTTTATTGCTTGGGTTGCCTTTGATTATTGGAATGTGGTTCAATCATCGTTTTCCTGAAATTACCAAGAAAATTTTTGAACCCATTAAAATTGCATCTGTCGTTATTTATTTGTTGTTTGTGGTAGCTGCATTTTATACAAACATCGAATTTTTGCCTCCTTACATTATTCCGGTTGGCATTTTGACTTTTTTCTTAAACGCCCAAACTCTTTTTACTGGCTTTTTAACCAGCACTTTAGCTAAACTTAAAAAAGCCGATAGACGAACGATTATCATCGAAACCGGAATTCAAAATTCGGGCTTGGCTTTGGTTTTAATTTTCAATCCTAAATTATTTGATGGCAATGGCGGAATGGCTTTCATGGCGGCTTGGTGGGGAATTTGGCAAATGGTTTCGGGGCTTGGTTTAGCTTGGATTATGGCAAAAATTAAGCTCGAAGATAAGCCAACTTTGAAAAATGAAGCTTAATTTTTCAAAGTTTTTTGCTCATTTTTTTTATTAAAATTAAATAAAACATAATTTTATTCGATTTTTTACGTTACAAAAGTACTTTGATAAGTATAAAAATCTAAAATATAAAATGGAAACAACGCTTAACATACCCGATGCTAGTGGTTTGACCTTTGAAAAGGTTTGGCTTATGATGCTCAAAACCGATGAGCAAATAAAAGAAACTGACAGGCAAATGAAGGAATCTGACAAACAAATGAAGGAATCGGGCAAACAGCTCAAAGAAGCTTTAGCTGAAACCGACAAACGGTTGAAAGAATCCATTTTGGAAACCAAAGAATTGAAACAAATGCTTTTTGGTTTAGGCTCTAATTTGGGACAAATTACCGAAGATTATTTTTATAATTCGGTTGCTACTGATAAGACTATCAATGGAATAAAGTATGATTATATTAGTAGAAACCTAAAAATGGAAGGTAAAAATTTGAATGGCGAATACGACATTGTTTTAATTAATTCGAGCCGACTTTTAGTAATTGAAGTGAAGCAAAAACCTCATATTAAAGATGTTGAAAAATTTGCAGCCAAACAATTGCCTATTTTTAAAAAACTTTTTCCAATGTATGCCAATTTTAAAGTTTACGGTGCTATTGCCGGCATGACTTTCGATAAAAATACGATTGATTATGCTCTCGAAAATGGTTTGTATGTTTTGACACAAAATCAAGAAAGTAAAAACATGCAAATGCTTAATAATGAAGAATTTGAAGCAAAGGAATTTTAAAGTCATCAGATGAATAACTATCTTAAAATCTTGAATTTCAGATTGTTGTTAAATAGCTAATTGAAAATTTATCAGATGACTTTTAGGCAACTCCGTTTTTTAATTTTGCTTCCAAAGCCAGCATTTCGTCGCGAAGTCGAGCGGCTTCTATGAAATCAAGCTCTTTTGCAGCAGCTTGCATGGCTTTTCGAGTTTTGTCGATTGCTTTTTGCAAAGCGGGTTTGCTCATATATTGAACTACAGGGTCGGCTGCAATGCCCGTATTTTCAGGTTCTATGTAATAATTACTGCTACCTTTTTTGCCCATCGAAGAATTTTTGCTACGAATAATTTGTTGCGGTGTAATTCCATGCAACTCATTGTACGACAGCTGTTTTATGCGTCTTCTATTGGTTTCATCTATTGTGGCTTGCATCGAGCGTGTAATTTTGTCGGCATACATGATTACTTTTCCGTTGATATTACGTGCTGCACGTCCTGCTGTTTGTGTAAGCGAACGTTCGGAACGCAAAAAGCCTTCTTTATCAGCGTCTAAGATGGCAACCAGCGAAACTTCTGGCAAATCCAAACCTTCGCGCAAAAGATTTACTCCAACCAAAACATCAAACATTCCTTCTCGTAATTGGTCCATAATTTCCACTCGTTCAAGCGTTTCCACATCGGAGTGAATGTATCGAGTTTTTACCTGAATATTTTGCAAATACTTGGTTAGTTCTTCTGCCATTCGTTTGGTCAAAGTTGTAACCAATGTTCGTTCGTTTTTATCTACAACTAATTGAATTTCAGTAATTAAATCGTCTATTTGATTCAAACTTGGTCTAACTTCTATTGGCGGGTCGAGCAGACCAGTTGGACGAATAACTTGCTCTACAATAATACCTTGCGATTTTTCTAATTCGTAATCTGCCGGAGTAGCACTCAAATAAATCATTTGGTGTGTAATTTCTTCAAATTCTTCAAATTTCAACGGTCTATTGTCAATGGCAGCCGGCAAACGGAAGCCATATTGCACCAAATTTATTTTTCGAGAGTGGTCGCCGCCATACATTGCCCTAATTTGGGGCAAAGTAACATGGCTTTCATCAATTATCGTTAAAAAATCGTTCGGAAAATAATCAAGCAAACAGAACGGACGAGTTCCGGGTTTTCTGCCATCAAAATAGCGCGAATAATTTTCAATTCCCGAACAATGCCCAAGTTCTTTTATCATTTCCAAGTCAAACGTTACACGGTCGTCGATTCGTTTTGCCTCTAAATTTTGTCCGTTATCGTTGAAAAATTGAACTTGTTTGTACAAATCATCTTGAATTTCGCTAATTGCACGATGTACTTTTTCTTGGCTGGTTACAAAAATATTTGCCGGAAAAATAACAATATTCTCATGCTTCTGAAAAATTCCACCACTCGTTGGGTTGAACGACACGATTTCTTCTATCTCATCACCCCAAAAATTAACTCTAAACGCATCGTCGTTGTAAGCTGTAAAAACATCAATGGTATCGCCTTTCACGCGAAACGTTCCTCGCTTGGTTTCTAGCTCATTGCGGGAGTAGAGTGCTTGAACCAACATGCGCAAAAAAACATTTCGGCTTATGGTTTGACCAACCTCGAGCGTAATAATATTTTCGTTAAAATCTTCGGGGTTTCCAATACCATAAAGGCAAGATACTGAGGAAATTACAATCACATCGCGCCTTCCTGAAAGTAAGGAAGAACTTGTGCTCAGGCGTAGCTTTTCAATTTCATCGTTTATTGCCAAATCTTTTTCAATGTACGTGTCGGTGGTTGGCAAATATGCTTCGGGCTGATAATAATCGTAATACGAAACAAAATATTCGACTGCGTTGTTCGGAAAAAAATGCTTAAACTCGCCATATAGCTGAGCAGCAAGCGTTTTGTTATGGCTCAAAATTAGCGTTGGGCGTTGCACTTGTGCAATTACATTGGCAATTGTAAATGTTTTTCCCGAACCCGTAACTCCAAGAAGTGTTTGGTAATCAACGCCTTTGTTAATTCCTTCCACTAATTCTTTTATCGCTTGCGGTTGGTCGCCTGTGGGCTGAAATTCCGAAATTAGTTCAAATTTTTTGGTCATTATTTTTTTATAAATGCCCTATATTTTATAAGTAAGTTTGTAACTATTTAGTATCTCTAAGTCTCTGATAATCTTTTGTTTTTCGCAGAGTTTTGCAAAGTCATTTATTCGATAAAGTAACTATAAATTTATTAATAATAAACTTAAAGTTTTGAAAATCAATTCTATTTTTTCTTTTCTTTTATAAATTTTTCATAAAAATCTTTGTAATTTTCAGTTTTAAATTTGTCTTGATAAAAGAAAGTAAGCATAGCTTCAAGCGAAGTGCTACTGGCAAAATTTGTGTATTTATTTAACGGCATAACTTCTTCATTTAAAATAAGAAATGCCGGAAAATTCATTTTGCCTTCGAGCATAGCAACAGGCAAATCGTGATATGTATTTTCTGCACCTCTGTTGAAATATTTTATGCCATGCACTTCGATTGTATCTCTATCGAGTGCATTGAGGCGAATGGGATAATATTTCTCATTCAATATTTTTGCAACCTCAGGATCGTTGTAAGTCGCTATAAACATAACAGTTGCACCAACATTCCAATTTGCATAAATGTCCACAAAAAATTTGCGTTTTTCTATTTTATTTTTTTCTTGTGCTTCCTCAAAAGTGAGCCATTTAACTAGACTTCGCGTCATTGTATAACCACGTGTATTTTTTGATGGATAAGTTTTGTCGTAATGTGCAAACCAATCGTCGTAAGTAGTTGTACGATAAACTGTTTCGGAAGTATAGATTAACATCGGAAAAATTGCATCTCTGTCTTTATAGCCAAAGTAGGACGTTCCATAACCATCTGTATTGAGCAAAACCATTGCCGGAAATTTTGTTTCTTGACCTAAAATAAACTTGGCAAAAGAGTGCATTCCGCCAGTTTTATTTTCAAAAACCTGTCCGTCCATGTACGTAATTTTTTCTTTTGAATACGCATCAATTTTTACACAGTAAAACCGAACATTTAAGTAATTTGTTACTTCGTAAAGCTTAAATGTTGTATCCATCATTGCCTTGCTTTCTGGCTGATTATCATATATATAAATGAAAATTGGCTTTTGTTTTTCAGCAAATTTGACTTTTGCTTGTTCTAAGGTAATCCAATCCACTTTTCCACTGTCAATTTTTGTAGTTTGAGCAGAAAGACTGTGCGTAAATAAACTTACTAAAAAAATAAACACTAGTTTTTTCATATTTATTTCTATTTTGTTCGTTTTTAATTTAAAATTTTTACAAAACCTATGTACTTTTTTTTACAAAAATACTATTTTTCAAAACGAAATAAAACTATTTTTATTTTTTTTAGAAAAGAGAAATGAAATAAAGAAAAGTTAAAATTTGTGAAATTGATTTACCAAATTCGGTTCACATCTGCATACAAATCAAATTTTGTATCGGCACTAATTATTGGAATATTTTCTGTTATTGCTTGGGAAATCAGCATTCTGTCGAATGGGTCTCGGTGTTCTATTTTATTTATTTTGTAAAAAGGTAAATTTTGCACTTTTGAAATCGCAATAGAGGTTAAAGGCAAAATTGATATATCTTTTTGAAAAACAAGTAGTTCTAGTTCTTTAATACTTGTTCTAAATTCTAGTTTGCCAATGCTGGTTTTGATTGCAATTTCCCAAAAACTGATTAAGCTTATGAATATTGAATTATCAAGATTTGAAATAATTTGTTGCGTTATGGTGCTAAGCTTTTCAGGCTCGGAAACCAACCAAAGTAAAATATGTGTATCGATTAGGTATTTTTTCATTGCATATATTCATCAAAATCAACAATTGGTTCGTTAAAATCCGCAGGAACTTTTATTTTTCCTTCTAAACCACCAAATTGACGCTTTTTTTTCTCAGTCGTTGTATTTATTAGCTTATTGTATTTTTCCGACAAAAGTTCAATATACGCACTTACAGCAAGTTGTAATTCTTGCGGAAAAGAGTTATATTGCTGCAAAAGAGCACTTTCTGATAAAATTGCTTGCATAATTTTTTAGTATTTTTTTTCACACAAATATAACAAAAAAAACTACAAAAATCAAACGAAAAGGTGAAAATTTTAGATGAAAAAAAGGATATGAAATAGTCATCGTATCAATTGTTAAACTGATTTTGGAAAAACAGAACAGCCAACAAGCTGGTTATTAGCCTATTGATACGATGACATTTTTATTTTACTTGTTAAAATTTTACTTCAAATTTAGCAATTTCGTCTTTCATATTTATCAGATAATCAATATCATCGTAGCCGTTTAGCATACATTCTTTTTTGTACGAGTTGATTTGAAAATGCTCTGAATTTCCTGTTTCGAGGTTTTTAACTTTTTGTTGTTCTAAGTTTATTTCAAATTTGGCTAAATTGTTTTGTTTTATAGTTTCAAATAATTCATTTTCAAACGATTGCGAAACTTGAACCGGTAATAAACCATTATTTAGCGCATTGTTTTTGAAAATATCGGCAAAGAAGCTGGAAATCACCACTTTAAAGCCATAATCGTAAATAGCCCAAGCGGCGTGTTCTCTGCTCGAACCGCTACCAAAATTTTTTGCTCCAATCAAAATTTTACCCGAAAACTTTGAATTGTTTAATATAAAATCAGAATTTGGTTTTCCGGTTTTGTCGTAACGCCAATCGCGGAATAAATTATCGCCAAACCCTTTTCTATCTGTTGCTTTTAAGAAACGAGCCGGAATAATTTGGTCGGTGTCCACATTTTCTATTTGCAATGGAACTGCCGAATCTATTATGGTTGTGAATTTTTCTCTTGACATTTTTTAAGGTTTTGAGTTGTGTCGTTTACAAATTGCAAAATTCGTAAAACTTTGTTAATGTTTTTTTGTTTGTTAAAATATTTGTATTCAATTATTTAATCAAGAAAACTTAAACATTGACAAAGTTATCGCATTAGATTATTTTTCCGGCAATGGCTACTTTTGCAGCAGTTAATGGGCTTGCTAACAATGTTTTAGCACCCTGACCTTGTCTTCCTTCAAAGTTGCGGTTTGAGGTGGAAACACAATATTCGCCTGCCGGAATTTTGTCGTCGTTCATAGCCAAGCAAGCTGAGCAACCGGGCTGACGAAGTTGAAAACCAGCTTGTTGCAATATTTTGTCTAAACCTTCTTCAATTGCCTGTTTTTCAACTTGTTTTGAACCCGGAACTATCCAAGCCGTAACATTTTCGGCTTTCTTTTTGCCTTTTACATAGTTTGCAAATTCTCTCAAATCTTCGATGCGTCCGTTGGTACAGCTACCAAGAAAAACGTAGTTTATTTGTTTGCCTATCAATGTTTTGCCAGCTTCAAAATCCATATATTTCAAGGCTTTTGAAAACGATGTTTGGCTCATTAAATCGATGCTTTCCAATGTTGGGGTGGTTTCCGAAATTTTAATTCCCATTCCCGGATTCGTTCCAAATGTAATCATTGGGTCGATGTCGGTGGCATCAAAAAATAATTCGGTATCAAATTTTGCGTTTTCGTCGGTTTTTAGTTTTTTCCATTTTTCAACCGCTTTCTCGAAACTTTCGCCTTGAGGTGCAAATTCGCGTCCTTTTATGTATTCAAAAGTGGTTTCGTCGGGCGCAATTAAACCGCCACGTGCGCCCATTTCTATGCTCATATTGCAAACTGTCATTCTGCCTTCCATTGATAATGAGCAGATTGCAGAGCCTGCAAATTCTATAAAATAACCTGTTCCGCCGCTTGCCGAAATTTTAGAAATAATGTAAAGTATTATGTCTTTGGCACTTACTTCTTTATTTAGTTTTCCTTCTACATTTATGCGCATTGTTTTGGGTTTGGGTTGCATAATGCACTGACTAGCAAGCACCATTTCTACTTCGCTGGTGCCAATTCCAAAGGCAACGCTGCCAAATGCACCATGAGTAGAAGTGTGGCTATCGCCGCAAACAATGGTCATTCCGGGTTGAGTTATGCCCAATTCGGGACCAATTACGTGCACTATTCCGTTAAATTCGTGCCCAAGTTCGTAAAGCGAAATGTTGTTTTTGTTGCAATTTTCGCTCAATTTGGCTACTTGCAAGCGCGACATTTCTTCTTTTATGGGTAAATGCTGGTTTTCGGTTGGCACGTTGTGGTCGGCAGTGGCGGTAGTCAAATCGGGTCTGAAAACGGAAATTCCTCTTTGTGTTAAACCATTAAATGCCTGTGGACTAGTTACTTCGTGAATGAAATGGCGGTCGATAAAAACTACATTCGGACCATCTTCAATTTCTCTTACCACGTGTGCGTCCCAAATTTTTTCAAATAATGTTTTCATTTTAATAAAAAGTAAGAAGGTAATTAAAAACCCGAAAAATTTAGAAATTTGGCGGGTTTTTATTTTAAATTTATTCTTCGGTTATTTTCGAAATAGCATCTACAAAAGCTTCTACTGAAGCAGTAAGTATGTCAGTATCAGAGCCAAAGCCATAGTACAATTCGTTTTTGTATTTTATTTGTACATGCACTTTTCCCATATCGTCGCTACCGCCTGTAATTGCTTGAATAAGAAACTCTTCCAAGTGAACGCGTTTTTTAACTATATTTTTTACCGCTGTAAAAGCCGCATCAATCGGACCATTTCCGGCAGCAGAAGTTGTAAATACTTCGTTGTCGATTCTTATTTTTACGGTGGCAGTTGGAGTTACGGTTTTTCCACTCAAAACTTGAAGCAATTCAAGTTTAAATTTGCGTGTTTCTTTGCGTTCTTTGCCCGCTAAAAGTAATAAATCTTGGTCGTTGATTTCTTTCTTTTTGTCGGCAAGAGTTAA
>DZBP01000102.1:0-5895 GCA_022729915.1 Draconibacterium orientale
TCAAAACAACTTCTTGATTGGTAGAAGAATTAATTATTTTTTGTCCGCTAACGGTTAAAAGTTGAGCCTTTATATGTAGCTGAACGGATACTAAAATAATTAAAGAAAGGAGTAAAGTTTTTGAGAAGAAATATTTTTTCATGTGTCGATTTTTTCTTAAAAAAAATTTGACGAAAGGAAATTAAAAAGAGGCACGCCAAAAACGTGCCTCAGAGCTATTATTAACAAAAAAAACTTATTCAATTAAATTAAATTCGCCTTTCAAACGCAAATCGTTTGAAGCACTGCCTACGAAAACGTTGAATTTTCCGGCTTCTGCGCCCCAAGTATTGTCTAAACGAACAAAAGCCAAATCGTCGGAAGTAATTTCAAACGAAACTTGTTTTGTTTCGCCTTTTTTAATCATCACTTTTTCAAAGCCTTTGAGCTGCAAAATAGGACGAGAAACACCATTTCCTAAAGTGTCGCGAAGATAAAGTTGAACCACTTCTTCGCCATCAAAATTTCCGGTATTTTTGATAGTAGTGGTAATTTTAATTTTTTCGCCAAATTTTGGTTTTGCTGAACTGATTTTTAAACCTGAATATTCAAAAGTAGTATAACTCAAACCAAACCCAAAAGCAAACAAAGGAGCATTCGGAACATCTCTGTATTTTGAAGCAAAACCTGCGCTTTGCTCAGTATATAAAGGACGTCCGGTGTTCAATTGGTCATAGAAAATAGGAATTTGTCCTACGTGATATGGAAAAGTTGAAGGCAATTTGCCCGATGGATTGTAATCGCCAAAAAGTACATCGGCAATTGCATGACCCGATTGAGTTCCTAGTAACCAGCATTCTAACAAAGCATCGGTTTCGCCTACTACGTCGGTCAAAACTAACGGACGACCGTTGAAAAGTGTTAGTACAATTGGTTTTCCGGTTTTGCGCAATTCTTTCAAAAGTTCGAGTTGCAAACCTTGCATATTAATGTCGGCATAACTTCTGCATTCGCCTGACATATAAGCAGTTTCACCCAAAGCAACAACTACTACATCGGCTTTTTTAGCTGCCGAAACAGCTTCAGCAAAACCACTTCTGTCCGTTTTGTTGATATCCAATTGAGTGAAGAAATTTTGTTCGGCATTCATCACTAATTTTGTACCTTCGGCATAAATTATATTGGCATTTGGCACTTTGGCTTTGATACCTTCCAAAAGAGAAACCGCAGAATTTACTTCGGCTTTTGCACGCCAGTTGCCTATCGAAGCGTCTTTGTCATTAGCCAAAGGACCAATAACGGCAATCGTTTTCACGTCTTTAGAAATAGGAAGTACATTTTTTTCATTCTTCAAAAGTACAATCGAACGTTTAGCAACGTCTTGAGCAGCAGCCAAATGTTCAGCACTCAAAGGAACTGTTTTTTCTTTTTCTTTGTCGCAATATTGATAAGGATTGTCGAATAAACCCAATTGAAATTTCACTCTCAAAATGCGTCTAACAGCCTCATCTAATTGAGCTTGCTTGATTTTTCCTTCTTTAATTAATTTGTCGATGTGCGTAATGTACAAACGACCTTCCATGTCCATATCCACTCCTGCATCGAAGCCTCTGTAAGCGGCATCGTAACCATCGGCAACGTTACCGTGTGCCAACATTTCGCCCACCGAATTCCAGTCAGAAACAACAAAACCATTAAAACCCCATTCGCCACGCAAAACATCGGTTTGCAACCAACGATTACCCGAAGCAGGCACGCCATTTATGGTATTGAATGACGACATAAAAGTAGCAACTCCAGCATCAACAGCGGCTTTAAACGGCGGCAAATATACCTCACGCAAAGTGCGCTCAGACATATCGGCAGCATTGTAATCTCTACCGGCAATGCCCGCACCATAAGCAGCAAAATGCTTAGCGCAAGCAGCAATCGTATTGGCATCGGCTAAATTTTCACCTTGAAAGCCTTTTATTCTGGCTTTTGCAGCTTCAACTCCTACAAAGACGTCTTCGCCAGCACCTTCCATGATGCGTCCCCAACGTGGGTCGCGCGAAATATCAACCATAGGAGCAAAAGTCCAATGCAAACCATCAGCAGCTGCTTCAATTGCAGCAATTCGGGCACTTTTTTCGAGAGCCGAACGGTCAAAACTAGCCGCTTCGGCTAAAGGAATCGGAAAAATCGTTTTGTAACCATGAATCACATCGTAACCAAAAATCAAAGGGATTTTCAAACGAGATTCCTCCACAGCTATCTTTTGCAAACGCAAAGTAGCATCTACTCCGGTTACATTCAAAAAACTACCAACTAATCCTTTGCGAATCATATCATCAAAACTTTCGTTTCGCTTCGATTCTTGACCCGTTCCAGTTTGTTCGTAAGGATTGGCATATTGAGCCAATTGTCCTATTTTTTCTTCTTGAGTCATCAAAGCCATTAAACTGTCCACTCTTTGTTCAATATTTGAGTTCATAGTTGTTGTATTTTTGCTATCACCCGACTTCTTGTTATTACACGAAAAAGCCATAAAAGCAAATAACGCCAAATAAAAACTCATTTTAAATAAGCTCTTTTTCATATTTTCCCCCTTAGTTTGTTATTAAAATTTATTTTAAAATATTAGAATTTGAATTTTCAAAAAAATTATTTCATTTCTTTACATTTTTCTGTATTTTTTTTGTTTTTACAACATTTTTATTTAGAGTCATTTTGATTTAGAGTCATTTTGTTTTTGATATACTTTTACGTATTCAATTTCCATTTTTTGCGGAAAAATTTTATCATCAACGCCCATTTTTCCACCCCAATTTCCACCAACAGCAATGTTAAGAATTAAATGAAATTCTTTATCAAATGGCCATTTTTCCCAGCCTTCTTCTTTCGAGAATTCGAAATATTTTTGGTCGTCCACAAAAACCTCAATTTTATTTTCAGTCCAAACTAAAATATAATCATGAAAATCATTTTCAACACCCTGAATATGAATATTTTTACCTTTTTGAGTGCCTTGAACATGATTGTAGGCTTTGCAATGAATTGTTCCGTAAATAGTATCTTTGGCGTATCCAACATATTCCATAATATCAATTTCGCCATTGTCGGGCCAACTGCCACTGCCCAAATCCCATTTTGTGGGCAACATCCATATTGCAGGCCAAACTCCTTTACCTTGAGGCACTTTAGCTCGAATTACAAACTTACCATATTTCCAATCGGCTTTGCCTTTAGACACTAAGCGAGCAGAAGTATATTTTTTCCCCTCCATCTTTTCTTTTCTGGCTTCGATAACTAGTTTGCCATTTTCAACTCTAGCATTTTCGGTTCGCGCTTTGGTATAAAATTGCAGTTCGTTGTTGCCCCAACCGTGCCCGCCTACATCATAGCTCCAGCTGTTAGTGTCTGGAATACCATTTGTATCAAATTCATCGCACCAAACAAGCTCGTATCCATCGGAAAGTGAATCGCTTTCGCTTTTCAATGAATCCATTTGGTCTTCGAAGTTCGAGCTATCAGAACCCGAATTGCAAGCAGTAAAAAGAAAACTGCTTATTACGAAAAATAAAAATATTTTCCTCATATTCAAATAATTATTATTTTATAAACAAAATTTAATTATAGAATTTTGTCCTTTTTTTGTATTTTTTTTAAAAGAAAAATCAAAATTCTAAATGAATAAAACATCAAAACTAAAACATCTTTAATAAAAAAATTCAGCCAATAAAAAGAAAAATACTAAGTGTATAAAAAACACTAATCTTGACAAAATTATGAAAATTCTAAAGATTTCAAATTTAAAGTTCCTTTTTTAATTTTAATTTTAATTGAAAGCACACCTTTTTTCAAATTAATCTTTTGTTTTTCAAAAATTTGCCACGAATTATTTTTTTCTACAGAAATCAATAATGGACTTTTTCTATCTGAAAACTCTATAGAAATTTCTGAGGTTTTTTTGTCAGTTAAAACATTTAATTTTAAGTTGTAAGCCTTAGTTTCGCTCACATTTACAGTAAATTGAATCCATTCGCCTTCTTCAAATGAGCTAACATAAAATTCAGAAGTTTGAGCATCTTTTCCAACATCTACTCCATCGTTGCGGTACTGCCAGCCATTGTTCCATTGCTGCGAACCATGCCCGCCAATATTTCTGTAATCCTTGTCTTTGTAAGCAATTTCGTGCTGTCCCATGTCGTAATCTACTGCATTAATTTTGCAAGGAAGCGTATGTTTTTTGTAAGGTTTTGCGGAATTTTGCACTTTTTGACGAAAAAGCGCATCAATCACATCGGGGTGAAATTCGCAATTTTCAATTTTTAAGTTTTCAGCTATTTGCATAAAAGTTTTCATGGCAAAATCAGCCGAAGGTATATCTTCGCCGCCATTTCGCCAATAACTTACAATATGCTCATATTCAGGCGTAATTTTAGCCCAAAGTGGTCCAACTACCGAAGCTATTTTTTTGTGGGGCCACCAAGCCCAGCCTATTTTGTTGTCTTCTAATAGTTTGGTTCGTTCGTAAAACCATTGATTTGAATTTTCACCCGATTCGCTCATCCAAAGTGGCAAATTGTATTTTTCACGCAAATCTAAATAATTTTGAATCGAAGCTTGGTCGTTTGGATTCCAATAACCATGAAAATTGATGACCAAATTTTTGTCCCAAGCTTGTGGCATTCCGGTAAAATTGGTTGCCCAACCGTTCCCTTCCACATAAATAATATGGTTTTTGTCTATTTTTCTAATTTCGTTTGTAAGCTCGATATAAAAATCCCAAACTGCCTGATTATTTTTTTCGTCCAAGCCATTTGGGTGCGCGCCTTCGGTAAAATTCCAGTTAGGTTCGTTGAGCAAATCGTAGCCACCAATCCATTTTTCGTTGGCATAACGTTCAGCAAGTTTTTTCCAAAGTTCGATGGTTTTTTGCTTGTTTTCAGCACTTTCCCAAAGTGAAGGTTTTGAAGGGTCTCTATCCGAAATGTTTCCATCGCGCCCTTGACCGCCGGGTGCAGCATGCAAATCGAGGATTAAATACATTTTGTTGTCGGCACACCATTTCAAAAGGCTGTCAGTCATTTGAAAGCCTTTTTCGAGCCAAGTATTTTGACCATTAACTGGCTCTTTTTCAATGGGTAACGTAAACAAGCGGTAGTGCATGGGCAAGCGAATGGAATTGAAACCCCAAGCTGCCAGCGAATCAATGTCGCGTTTGTTGGTGTGATTTTCGTACCAAGCGTTGTAAAATTTTTCCTTGTTTTCTTTTCCTACCAGAGTTTCTATTTTGGCTTCAATATCGTATTGTGGTCCGGTAGCTCCCGAAAGTTGCAGCATATAAGGTTCTTGCAGCATCCAACCGCCCAACCCCATGCCTTTGAAGATTATTTTTTGATTGTTTTCATCTACAATATCGTGTCCGCTTACGCGAAGAAAGGATTGTGCGTCGGCTTTTTGCAAAAAAAACACAAAAAAGATAAGTATGAAAAAGAAGTTTTTGGTCATTTTTTTTCTATTGTTAAATTGTTAAATTGCTAAATGGTTAAAATAGTACTTTAAAAATTAACAATTTAACCATTTAACAATGAAATAAATTATAAAATTTCGGGCTATTCTATTTAAAGAATTAGCCCGAAGATGCACAACAATTATTAATCTAAAAACTTATTTATTTATGAAAAAAACTATTTTAAACCTTCAACGTGTGGACCTGCTAAGTCGTCGAGGTAAACAGATGCAGCTACCGGAGTACCAGCATTGAGCATAATTCTAACTACGTTGTAATAATTGTAATTATATAAAACATTGATGTTCAATGGAAATTCAGCAATTTCCCATTTGTTGTTGCTTTGTATAGTATAAACGTATTCTACACCTGTTTGCCAAGCGTTTCCGCCCATATCGGTATTTTCGAGTTTCAAAAGTACT
>DZBP01000102.1:5995-11592 GCA_022729915.1 Draconibacterium orientale
GTAGCTGTTACTTGATACGAACCTTTGCGCATGTACGTATGTTTCACTACTTCATCTTTATCGGTTGTAGAATAATTAGCCGAACCGTCGCCAAAGCTCCAAGTTATTTTAGAAACCGATTGTCCTACAGGAATATTGAAATTAGACATTGAGAAACTGTATTCATTATCTATACCTTCAGTATGATTAAAATCGTAAGTAATAGTTGGTTTTACATAACTTTTTGGTATTAAGTAATAATGCCAACGAGTCCAGCTTTCTTTGTCGGTAAGACAAGTCAATTCGAGTGAATTTTCAGAGAGTTCAATAATTTTGTATTCATTGTTTTTAGCACCAACGTCGAAAATAGGATAAATAGGCTTTTCACTATTCAAAGTTAAATAACGCGCACCGTCTTTTTCAACAATTGACCAAGTTCCGGGAGCAGGTGTAAAATCAACATTGAAGTCGCCGTCGTTTTGGCGAGGATTAGAATAATTGACATCTTCTGTTCTGTAACCTTTTACATAGCTCACACCGTGGTTCACATAAGTAGCCACAAACCTGTTGATCTTGAAATTGATTTCGTCGTCGTACATAAAAGTTCCGGCTTTTCCAAGCGGGTCAGCCGCCCACCAGTCTAAACCAACGCCACCGGCAAGATTAACATCACCTACTCCAATGTGTCCTTTTTTCAAACTGTCTAAAACCCAAGTTTTGCCATCAATATCATCAGCACCGCCGCTCAAATTGATGTAATAAGGGTCGGTAAACATAGAAAAGTCGGTTTGGGTTTGCGTAACGGTTTTGGTTATGCTTGCCGAACCACTTTTGGTATAAAGGGTAAGTGTAACGGTATAATCGCCTTCCAAACGGTAAGCGACAGTAACTTCTTCGCCTGTACCTTTTGAGCCATTTCCTAAATCCCAGTTGACTATACCTACAATTTTAGAACTGTTTTTGATAACAAAATGAAACTCATCGCTACCTTGCGTAATGGTAAAATCCAAATCGGCTTCGGTAGGTTTTGCGCCAAGCTCTATTTTTTCAACTTGCGAAGGCTCGCAGGCTGCAAAGAATAATGCAATGAGCAAAAAATATATAAAACTTATTTTTTTCATATCTTTTATATTTTTTAAAAAATTTAAAATTAAATTGTTTATTTATTGATACGATGACTCTAAGTCATCGTATCAATTAGCAAACATTAACAATTAAACATTATTTGTAAGCAGGAATGTATTGTTTCAAAACACCCTCGTTGGCATTTAAAATTTCGCTTTCCGGAATAGGGAACATACCGTAGTTTTGTGGATTGAATCCATAACCTACATAATCTTGTGTGATTTCGGTTTTTCCTTCTACATCAAAACTTTCATTGATTTTGGCAGTAGTATAGTCAAAACCTCTACGAATTAAATCCCATTTTCGGTGTCCTTCACCTGCAAGTTCAACGCGGCGTTCATGATAAATTTTATCTAAACCGGCTACGTCGTTAGTAAGAGTTGGAGAGGTATGGCTGCTTCCAAAAGCACGTTTTCTTACTTTTTCATAATATGCTTGAGCTTTTGAAAGGTTTACTCCCAAGTTAAGTTCCGCTGCCATTAAAAGTACGTCTGCATAGCGAATGTCGATATAGTTTTTACGCCAGTTGTGAGCAGGTTCACCACCTGCGGCAGGAAAATCGCCGCGTGCAATGAATTTGCGATTGAAGTAACCTGTATTTTGATATGCCTTCGTATAAGAAGACAGTTCTACATCGGCATTGAAAAAGGTAACGTCTTTGCGAGGGTCACCAGTTTCAAATTCTTCAAATAATGACCATGTTAGAGTAGCAAAACTCCAGCCAGCTTTGTTATAAATTGCATTTCCTTGAGGGTCGCGTGGCGAAATCCAAGTAACCGAGAAATTACCGTTAATTCCCCAACCTCCCCAGTCGTTTGAGTTCGATTTTTCAGAATATTGATATTCTAAAAGAGATTCTACATTATTTTCATTGTCCCATTTAAAAACATCAGCATAATTGGAAAGTAAATCGTAGTTTCCGCTTGTAATAATATCTTCCAACGCATTGATGGCATAAGTTTTATCAATGGTTGTAGTTCCGTCAGACCAAGCTCCTAAGCCCAAAACGGGTTTAGCAAAACCTTCGTGATACATATAAATACGAGCTAAAAGGGCTTTAGCAGCGTATTTGGTAATGCGTCCGGCTTCTTCGGCAGGTACCGATTCGGGTAAATTAGGAATACATGCCAAAAGGTCTTTAGCTATAAAGGTATAAATTTCTTGCGGATTGTTTTGAGTTGCATTTTTATACTCTTCAACGTCTGGAAGCACAGTTTCAAAAATAGGCGCCCAACCGTAATGTCTTACAATGTCCCAATAGAAATAAGCACGTAAAAATTTGGCTTCGGCTTCAAAACGAGTTTTTAAACCTTCTGTTTTCCATTCAATTTGTTCTTGTTTTTGAAGGTACAAATTGGCACGATAAACTCCGACATAGCAGCGCGCCCATAGGTCTAATGCAGAACCGTTGTTGGTAAGTACATTTCCTTTTTCCAATTGTAGCCATTGTTCCATATCGTTGGCATCAGAGCCACCTTTGAAAGCATCGTCTGAGAAAATATCAGCCATTGTAGGAACAAAATGCCAATTTTGTGTAGCCAGTGCGTCATAAGCACCTACCAATGCAAGAAATGCATCATTTTCCGTTTTATAATAGTTTTCTTCGGTAATGTTTGTTTTCGGTTCAAGTTCCAAAAAATCTTTGGTACAAGCCTGAAATACAAACAGAAGCACAAGTATAAAAGCTATATTTTTAATTTTTTTCATATCTTTGTATAATTATTAATTTTTTAATTATAAATTATTAATTAAAATGTGATGTTAATTCCACCCAAAATGGTTCTTGCTTGTGGATAAATACCATAATCAATACCATAACTAAATACATCGCCACCAATTTCGGGGTCGTAACCGCTGTATTTTGTGAAAGTCAATAAGTTTTCAACCGATACGTAAAATCTTACTTTATTTATTTTAGCCATTTTTGTAATGGAGCTTGGCAAAGTATAGCCCAATGTTAAGTTTTTAAGTCTTAAATAATCAGCATCTTCTACAAACATATCACTTGGATTTTTGTAATTCAAGTTGTCGTCGTTAAAAGTTACACGTGGAATGGTAGTGCTTGTGCCTTCGCCTGTCCAACGGTCTAAAATTTTGCTGTTGTAATTGGCATAAAGTAAATCGTAACGATAAGTTGCATTCCATATTTGATGTCCTAAAGCTGTGTATAAGAACATGTTAATATCAAAGCCTTTCCATTCTGCCGATAAATTCAAACCTCCGGTGAAATCGGGGTAAGGATTTCCAAGTATAGTATAATCGTCTTCCGTAATTTTTCCATCACCATTTCCATCAACAAAGCGAATATCGCCCGGTTTTGCAGAACCTTGTATAAGTGTTCCGTTGAGTGCATGAGCATCAATTTCAGCTTGATTTTGGAAAATACCATCGGTTTTTAAACCATAGAATGAACCCAAAGCATAAGTAGGAGCTATGTAGATGATGCTGTTTTGTCCGTGTCCACCTGCACCGCCTTTAATTTCTTTGCCTTGATTTTGAATATCAATTACTTCGTTTTTATTAACGGCACTTGTAAATGAGGCACTAAATTTTACGCCACCAAAATTATCTTTGTAACCAATTTCGGTTTCAAAACCTGAGTTGCGTACTTCACCACCATTAATAGTCGGTTCTGAGTTTCCAACATATCTTGGAATAGGAGCTGTTACTAACCAGTCTTTAGTATTTTTAATATAGTAGTCTATATTCAAAGTCAATTTGTTGTTCAAAAAGCCCATGTCTAAACCTATGTCGGTTTGTTCTGAAGCTTCCCAACGAATGCTTGGGTTTGCAATTTTGGTAGGCACAGCACCGTTGTATTGGTCTTGGTTTGTACCAAAAAAGTAGATAGCACCTGTACCCATAAGCGAAGTATAAGTAAAATCGCCAATGGATTCGTTACCGTTTTGTCCCCAACTGGCTCTAAGTTTTGCAAAATTGATAAATTTTGGTAAATTTTGGAAGAAACCTTCATTAGACATTACCCAACCGGCAGAAACCGAAGGGAAATAACCGAATTTGTTTTCAGACCCAAAGCGTGAAGAACCATCAACGCGCAAAGTTGCGGTAAGCATGTATTTGCTTTGATAATCGTAATTAACACGTGTAAAGTAAGAAAGAATAGTATTTTCGCCAAAACCTCCGTAAACAATTGCACTTTCCGAATCGGTTGCATTGTTTAGATAAGCATAATCGAAACTATTAAAGATAAATTCGTCTTTGCTACCACCAATATTTTGATAATTAGATAAATAAGCAGAATGTCCCAACATACCTGTAACGTGGTGGCTTCCAAATGTTTTGTCGTAAGTAAGAACGTTTTCTAAGTTCCAATTGTAATAACGGTCTATGCTCATGCTAATTCTTGAATAATCGGAATAGTGCATGGCATCGATGTAATATTCTGGGGTGTAACCGTTGTTTTGAACATAAGCCAACTCAGTAGAAAACGAAGAGCGATAAGTTAAACCTTTTAAAGCAGGAAACAAATCGCCAAAATTGAAAGTAGCCGATAAATTACCAACTATTTTATTTATTTTGGTAGAATTGTTTGAATAATTCAAAACAGCCATAGGGTTTGTAATCTCTTGAATACCAACACCATATTGAGTAGGAGTAGCAAAAGTACCGTCTTCATTATAAATAGGCACAATCGGAGGCATATTTAAAGCTTGAATCAAGCTGTTGCCCGAATATTTACTATTGGGGTCTATACCTTTATTTTCGATGTTTACGTAGTTAAAATTAGTACCCAATTCAAAAAAACCGAATTTTCTGGTTGCATTCAAACGATAGGTAACTCTCTGAAAATTAGAAAATCCTTTAGCCACAATACCATCTTGTTCGAGGAAAGAAAGCGAAGAAGAATAGGTTGAATTTTCGCCACCACCGGTAAATGTAAGTACGTGATTCATCATAGGGGCATCGTAGTAAAACATTTGGTCTTGCCAGTCGGTATCAGCAAATCCGTCAATGTCAGCTTGCGAAAATTTAGCAGGCTGTCCGGCATTGGCAGCGGCTTCGTTAATAATTAAGCCATACTCACTGGTGTTTAGAACACTTAATTTTCTCCAAGGATTTTGAATACCGAAATATCCATCGTAAGTAACTTCAAATTTGTCAGTCTGTTTTCCTTTTTTAGTGGTAATCAAAACTACGCCGTTTGCACCACGCGCACCATAAATAGCCGCAGAAGCAGCATCTTTAAGTACTTCAATAGAGGATACGTCTGAAGGGTTGAGGTAATCAATACCGTGTCCGTTGGTAGGTAAACCGTCCACAATGTAAAGCGGTTCGGAGTTTCCGTTTGTGCCTACCCCGCGAATACGAATGGTTACAAACGAACCGGGCTGACCGGAATTGCTTGTTACAACCACACCCGCCGTTTTACCTTGCAATGCTTCGTTTACGCGCAAATTAACACCTTTTGTAATCTCATCGCCATCAATTTTGGCAATTGAACCGGTAACCAAACTTTTCTTTTGAGTACCGTA
>DZBP01000103.1 GCA_022729915.1 Draconibacterium orientale
GGAGCCAGTGAAATTTGATATCGAAACGCTATAATTTGCTCATTGATAAAGGTTTTGTCCCAGTATAAATCAATTCCTATTTCGCCAATAGCAAAAAAAGTATATTTACTTAAAAAAAATTCAACTATTTGAAGCTCCTTCAGATAATCTTCTTTCACTGACGATGGATGCAAACCCATTAAAGGAAATAAATGGTTGGGCATTTTTTGCGACATTTCAACTAACAATTGTGCTTTTTGGCTATCCACATTGGGTAATATCATTTTTGTAACACCATTATCTAAAGCGCGTTGTATAGTTTCGTCTCTGTCTGCGTCAAATTCTTCCAAAAATAAATGTGTATGAGTATCAATAAAATACATCTTAGTTTGCAGATTAAAAAAAATGCTGCTTTTAGGCAGCATGTAAATTGTTGTCTTGAGTTAATTGATCTACCTTTCCGGTGTACGGATTTTCGATGTATTCCCACTCTGTTAGTTCAAACAAATTAATATAGTAGTTGCATTGTTCTATCAGTTGGTCTTTGGTATGAGAATTGTTTCTGCCTTGTGCTTCAATTCCTATAAAATTGCCTAAGCTACTTACATAGTCAATGTAAAATCGCACATTATTTATTTGATATACTTCTCTATGTTTTTCTATAATTTCTTGAATCCCATACGTTTTTAGAAGTATTTCTTTCAAAGTAGAATTTTTTTGAGTATGATAAAGTAATACATTCTTTATCTCGGAAAGTTCGTATTCTTCATAAACCAATTTATTCTCTACATTCCCTTCTCGTAATTTTAAACTTCCGTTGCGCACATTAAAATAGGTATCTGTTTGGAAATCAATACCAATATAATCAGCATTTTGTTGTTTCAAAATGTTTCTGATTTTGTCATGATTGTCAAATTTTGACTTTATTTCGATATTTATATTACGCATTCTGTATGTTATTTTTTCTTATTAGCTTGGAACTTGAAAAAAGCTTCCAAATTTACAAGTATTTTTTTTTTGAAAGAATTACAAACTTATTTTGTGGCAAATAATTGAACTTGACTTGATAAAGCAAAGCGAAACCACTTTTTCGTTTTTTACTAATACGTTATAAAATAAATTTTGTTTCAATTATCGCTTAATTTTATTCACTTCTTTTGTAATATCTTCAAGCTCGCCTGTAATTTGATGTGTGTTAGTATTTATTGTTTCTTTAATTTCAGTAGCAGTATTCTTAACTTCTTTAAAAGTATCATTTTCTGTTACTTCTTTTTTTATTTCATCAGTTACTTTTTTTATTTCGCTCAAACCTTTGCCTAAACCACGTGCTAAATCCGGAATGCCTTTTGCTCCGAATAGCAATACAAATACAAAAAGTACTAAAAAAATTTCTGCCCCGCTTATAAATAATAATTGCATAATAGTTCACTTATTATATAAATGTATTTTCAATAACAAAACGATTAATTTCTATTTATTTTTCAATAAATTTCATTTATCTACACAACAAAAATAGTGCTTATTTTTTATTCTTAAAAATAAAACTTCTAAAAAATAAAGTATTTCCTAAAATTGAGTTCTTTAATGTATGTATTCAAGGAGTGAAGCAGATTTAATTGTATTTAGTATTTTGCCAAGTACTTAAAATTTAATTGATTACAAAATGCTTGATATAAATAAACTATAATTGCTTCCCAACTATCTTTTCGTTAGTTTTCTTATAAGTAGCAAGCCAAATTAAATTATATATTTTATTTTGCTAAGTGTTTCAAATCTATTTTATTACAAAAATAATTACTCAAATTAAATTTGCACTGGGCTTAATTATTGAAGTAAAAGAATTGAATCTCTTATAGTTGGAGTTAAACAAAATGAAAAACATTTTTTTTGAATAACACGAAGTGTTTATTTTTGTAAAAATACAAAACGGAAATGATAGTTTTTGAATGGTTTTATGAGCTGAAAAAATACTTACTCAATAGCCGAAAAATATTTCATAAACTGCGAACGTTCGTAAACAGAAGGATTTTTGATACTTTCGTAATTCATTTTTCCTCTAAACTGCTCTAAATTCTTAAAATTCTTTTTCTTCATCCAATTTTCTATAAATTGAAGGATTTCGGCTATTATTTTATTTCCATTTTTGTAAATTACAGAGCAAAGTTGTACAGTAGTTGCGCCTGCAAGTAGCATTTTAATTGCATCTTCACCTGAATGTATTCCGGTTGATGCCGAAATTTGAATGTCAGTTTTTGCAGAAACCATTGCTATCCAACGCAAATTGGAACGTATATCGGCACTTGTACTAAAAATTTCGGCTGACGTAAGCTTCATTGCATCAATATCAATATCCGTTTCAAAAAAACGATTAAATAAGGTTACTGCATTTGCTCCATAAGCATGCAATTGGTCAGCTACATACAACAAATTAGCAAATGTTTTGCCTATTTTTACCGCAACAGGAATGTCAATTTTCGATTTAATATTTTTTACAATGTCAAGATATACATTCTCATAGTATTCTGAATTTTTATTTTTATCAGTAGGAATAGGGTAAATATTCAATTCAATGGCATCAGCACCAGCATCTTGCAAATCAATGGCAAAGGTTTCCCAATCCGAGTCTGATACACAATTTATACTAGCTATTATTGGAATTTGTACCTTTTGCTTTGCATTTTTTATTAATTGTGTATAAATTTTCAGCGTATTTTCACGTGCATAATTCAGAATATAATCTCCAGCTTCGGGATAGTCATTGTGTTGAAGCAAATCGGTTGTTTCGTGCAAAATCTGCTCTTCAAACATCGATTTTAAAATAACAGCTCCTGCACCTGCTTTTTCCAATTCAATGATTCTATCTACTGAATTTGTTAATCCAGAACTACTTACAATAATTGGATTCTTCAATTTTAAACCTAAATATTCAGTTTCTAAACTTGCCATAAGAATTAAATTATGAATTATCAATTATTTATTTAAACTTTTTCTACTCTTATAATGTTTACGGGGCAAATGTTTGCCGCTTCGAGATTGTCTTCGAGCTCGTCGTCAGAAACAATTGCAATATAAAAACCTTTTTTTTCGGTTGAGTCTTTTAATGTACTTTTACCGTCGGAGGTACTCATTTCCCAGCGATAGGGCGCGGCTTCGATGCAGTAATTGCAGCCAATACATTTTATTCTATGATGATAAATTCGTAGCAAAGTATTATATTTTTGTTTTTATTCGCGAAAATCGCTTTTTTACAAACAAATTGTCAATTATTTCGGTTTCGTAAACCAATAAATTGAAATAAGCAAAACGATTGCTCGACAAATACATCGTATCACCTCGAGCATAAATTTTCTTTATGGTAGAAGGAATATTAAACCCTTTTACAATGGTATCGTTTCTTTTGAACGAAATTTCTTTTTCGCTATTGTCGAGTTTGTAGCTCAGTTTTCCTTTTACTACTATTAAAATTATATCTTGTTCGCCTTTTATTTCAAAATCTATTTCATCGCCTTTGTTGGCATTTACGGTTTTAAATAAACGTGCTAATTTTACGAGCGTATTTTCAGGAAATCCAAAAAAATCGGGAACTCTTCTAATATATTTCACTTTTTCGTTGAGTAAATCAGCACTGTCTGTTGTAAGAATATTAATCAATTGCTTTTTGTCGCTAGAAAGCGTATTGAGATATTCTAAGCAAAGTGCCGGATTTTCGTTGTAAATTATTCCGGCAGCCGTACTGTAAATAAGCTCATCTTTGTGATGCAAACTATGAAAAATATCAGCAGGAATATTTGCTTTAGCTATTTTGTCTAAAATATCTAACTGATAATCAATACTTGTAATATCAGGAATATTTCTATTTACATTTTCTTCTTGAGTTATGGTTGGACTTATTTTTTTCAAAATTTTACCCAACAATTCAAGCGATTTGGTTTTAGTCCACAAATCTACTTCAGTGTCTTTAGCATTGATTATTTCTTTCAATCGCTGCTCAAAGCTAAGTTTTTCTACTTCTCTGATAAATTTTAATTTTTTAACACGCTGACTTACTGATATTTTATCAAAAACCGGAATAATTACTTTTTTAGTATCTTGTGCTATAAAATTATCAATAATTTCGAGCGCGTAAATTGTATTTTCGCCTATGATGTTTGTTTTAATCAATTCGATTGTAGCAGGCTTGTTAATAAACGACAATAAATTGAACAAAACATCAAATTTTTTGGTGTGCTCAATATCCAAAGCTTGAACTAATTTTAGCACATTTTTCTGTCTTTCTATTTCCGAAATACAAACAAAAAGCCAAAGTATATGTCCTACTACTTCGTTAATTTTTTCTTTTACTAAAATTGCTTGCTGTTCATTTGCTTGAAATTTAGCAAAATATAGTGCATTAATTATCGCTTCCTGAATAATCATCGAAGGGTGATTGATTCGGTTGAGCAAGTATTTATTGGTAGTATCGCTACCAATACGAGCATAGATTTCAATAATTTTAAGTGAAATGTTAATATTGTCGGTTTCTGATAGCAACAATTCCATTTCGTTAATGCCGCTTGAGCATTCTATGAGTTTATTGGCAGCTAAATGCCTGTACTCTGGCGATTTGAGTAAATTTACCAAAATACGTATCAATGAAATGTCGCCATTTTCTTTGGCAAAATAAATGGCTGCTTGTTTTATGGATTTGTCTTCGCAATCAAATAAATTTTTGATAAGTTCTACATTTCCATAAAGTTTGAATTGCTGTATATTTTTAACTACCAATAAGTTCTTTTCAAAATCGTTGGCTTTGCTATATTCAAAAAGTTTTTGTACCGATAGTTTTTCTACACTCTCGTAATTCAAATTCATTTTAGCTTTTTTCAAAAGTATTTCTTCTTCTTCATCTTGCTCTTCGGGAATTAGATTAGCTATTGTTGAGTAAATATTTGTATTCCAAATAGGTGAAATACAACGCAATAAGCTTTTTCTAATCGTTGTGTCGTTGTAGTTGAGCAGATTTTGAGTATATGGTTCGAGAATATCTGGATTGGTTTCTGCTAAAATGGTAATACTCAGGCTTGTATTCTCTATTATATCACCTTCAAATTGTTTTAGCAACAAATCCGAACCATAAATATCGGTTGCCTTGGTGTATTTGTTTTCTTTATTTTTTTCTTCGAGTATTTCGCGCAGTTTTAATTTGTAACCGCCATACAATTTGCGAGTTACAAAAAACCATGTGATTAAAAATGGCAAAAACATTAAATTGAAATAAGTCAAATCGAAAGTGCCGTCAATCTTTACAAACACTTTGGTAGCAACAAAAAGTAAAATTCCGGCTATTCCAATAGCAAGCTGCATAATAACGCCTACTCGCGTTTGGAGCATTAATTTTTGGTCATTTTTAAGTGGCTGATAAAGAATATTAAACGATGGGTCGTCGAGTCCACGTCGCAAAATGCGTTCCAACGATTTGTTCATAACCACAAATCCTAAGAAAATAAAACTATTTACACCCAACAAAATAGCTGAAATGCTTGCGCCCAATATTAAAATTCCCGAAACAATTGGCAAAATAGACAAGCCCATGCTAATTCCCCAACGGCTAAGCAATCGGCTCGAAAAAATTGATATAATTAATTCTCCAATTTTTAATATTCCAAAAACGATGGCAATAAAGTTTGCTACTGCCAAAGGAGTATTTAATAGCTTATCTTGGCTTTTTATTCCTGCCAAAAATCCAAAATCTGAGAAATAAATCACAACCATGGATAAAGTTGCAGACATAAAAATAAGCAAGAAATACTTTTCTTTAACTAAATCTTTAAAACGATATTGCTGCACTTCGCTTGCCGAAGTGTTTTCTTCCTTATCTTCTTCCCAGAACTTCTTGTATATTACGTAGATAATGTAAATACTTGCTATAATTCCAACCAAACCTATAACCAGTAAATCGTAGGCATGTGAAATGTAAGGGCTAATGAGAGGAATGGTCATATAGCCTAATATAGAAGCTATTACACCACCAGAATTAATTAAACCATAGAGTCGTTTTACTTGCTGGAGATTTAAAAACTTTATAGCCAAACCACCTGTTTCTATCGCTGCCATTGAAATAAATGGCCAGCCCCAAATAAATACAAAAAAGCTCAACCACTTTTCGTTAAAGCCCATAGACAAGGCTCCACGAGAGAGTAGTGGTATGATAAACATAAAGGTTAAAGCGGTGGTAAACAGATATTTGCTATGTATTTTTTTCTGTAAGGAAGAATAAATGGCAGTCATAATATAACCCGCTATACCAGCTACAATATACGCCAAAGGCAAATCAGTACTTTTGAAATGCCTAATAAATTCGGCGTTAGCCGGAGCAAAATAGAATGCAATAAATAAGCCTAAGAAAAACGAATATAAGAATAAGTAAATGAATTTACTCCACTCTTCTTTTTTTATTCCCAGAGACTTAAGTATGTTTTCGTTTAATTCCATTTATTGAGTTAAAATATTTTGGAAAAATATATGTTTTCTTTAAAATATCAAAATTTTTCTTTTTATCTTTTTTAAAATTTATCAAATATTCATTTCACTTCGTTTTCGCATTTTATAAACTGATACAAAAATGCTGATACTCAGAAGTAAAGATAATACACTTACGATTTCGATACTTGCAAATTGTGCATAATCAGAAATACTTGTTGCGTTCGAAACTGCATTTAATATATTTGAAAATCCTAAAATCATAGTAATCCAGACAATTATTGCCATAATAAAATTAGAAATCCAACCATTTACTCCATTTTTTCCCATTAATTTGGGATCGTTTATTACAAAAATAAGAAAAATGCTAATAAATGGTAAAATTAATCCATTCAAGGCTTGAGCCAAAATAATTGCAGGAATTGGTTTTACTTCTAAATAACCAAAAAACAAACCCACAACTAATATACTAAACCAAACTAATTTATAATAAGTCGATTGTGTTTTCCATTTTGTACTATTTTCTTTTTCAAACAAACTTTTGGCAGTAATTGAAGCCGCTAACGGAGCCGTTATTGCCGACGAAAAACCTGCGGCAAACATTCCAAATGCAAATACCGGAACTGCCCATGAATCAACTTTTTGGGTTAATGCTTTGGCTAAAGTTACAAAACTTAGCTCTCCTTCCACAATTGTTCCAACTATTAAAATTGACATCGAAATGATACCTCCCAAAATTATGGCAATTGAAATCCCAAAGCGCATTTCGCCAATAGTCTGTTTTTTATCGAGCACACCCGAACCTAAAAACAAATCGTACGGAACTACAGTGGTGCCCACCAATCCTAAAACTAACAATCCTGCTGCCGGTTCATTGGGTATATTTGGTATAAAACTTCCTTGCAAAACTTCCATAAAAGGAGGTTTTATAAATATTGCTGTAGTTATAAATGTGATACCCATAAAAATAACGATAAAACCCATAAATTTTGCAATGGTATTTACCGAACGCAAACTAAGTGAAATTAACGCCAAAATTCCTGTTCCGGTTACTAAATAAAATTGTGGAATATCAAATATTAATTTAAGACCTTCTACAGAGCCTAAAATATTTCCGGTTTCGTAAGCTGCTGAACCTAAGATGATAGCACCAATTATTAATACAAGAATTGGTTGGCGAGTGGCTTTATTTTGAAATTTAACAGCTATGGCTTGTCCTAAATTCATTCCCGAATTGATGGCTATTCGAGCACTTGCTTCTTGTAAAAATAAGCAGGCAAAAATTGAAAATACAAATGCCCACAACAAATCAAAGCCATAGCTTGCGCCGGCTTGAGTTGCGGTGGCTATTGTTCCCGGACCTATAAAAGCCGCAGAAATAACCGACCAAAAAATAACATTCAAAATTCTTTTTTTGAATTTACCGAATTTTTCCATTTTTATATTTTAGCCTTATTTTTGAAGTGTTTTTTACCTTCAACTTTTTTCTTTCATAGAAATTTCGCAGAATTTTTTAATATTCTATATTTAAAAAAACTTATTTTCAATACATTAGATTAAATACAAACAATTATTTCAGCTTTTAAAATTGAATTTACGTTAGTGTAAAAATATAAAAATATTTAAGATTTGTTTATATCTAAGTCTTTAATTTTCATAAAAATTAAATTTAGTTGTATTTAATTTGGGCGATTATCGGTTGTTTAAATAATTTATAATCAATATAATATACAATATATTAACTCCTGTATTTTTACAATATTAGTTTAAGTTATCTTAATGGTTTTTCTAAAAATCATGAAACTAAATTAAATTCTTAGTTTTTGTAAAAAAAAAATCCCGAAGTTTTTTTACTTAGAACTTCGGGAACATGACAATTGCAAGTTAGATTTTTTTAAGGCGTAAACCAAATTAAAATAGCACGGGCGCTTATTTTTCGATTAATTCAACCGAACGTTTTACAAATTTTGTAAGTTCTTCGCCTTTCAACATGCCGTTAGCGAGTAAAGCTAAATCGATGAGTTGTTTTACTACTTTATTTTGTTTTCCGTAGTCGTTCAAAACACCTTCTTTTTTATCTTTCAATTCTCTAAGTTTCTTTTCAACTTCCTCGAGTTTATCTTTCTCTATTTGGTCTATTTCTTCGTCTTTTTTGCCTTGTTTTAATTTTTCCAAATCGGCTTTGTCCGATTCTAATGGAATAATTTCAGCTTCGATGTTTTTAATTTGTTCGCCTATTGTTTTATCTTTTGCATTCATAACTGTATGAATCAATGGGTGATTGGCGTTCACAACCAAATTATAGCTTTCGGGTAATTCGCCATAAAAGCCCATTCCGCCACCACCTAGCTCCGACATTTCTTTCATGCGTCGCATAAATTCCGATTGCGTAATTATCATGGGTTGAGCCGATTCACTCATTCCTTCAAACATTATTGTGTAATTATTTTCCAAAGGCAATTGGCTACGGAATACCGGAATCAACTCGTCTTTTTGCTCTTTTGTTAGTTTCGATTCTTCTACTTCATCTTTTTGAATCAATTTGCTAACTATTTCTGCATCAACACGTCTAAATTGAGTTTTTTCTAGTTTCGATTCTAAATGATGAATAAAATGCGAATCTAATTGTCCGTCCATAAGCAATACATCGTATCCTTTGTCTTTTGCTTCTTGTACAAAAGTATATTGTTCTGAAGGATTTGTAGTATAAAGATATATCACATTTTCATTCTTGTCGGTCTGATTTGTTTTCACCACTTCGTGGTATTCTTCAAACGAGAAAACTTTGCCATCGGTATTTTTGAACAAACAGAAATCAACTGCTTTTTCATAAAATTTTTCGTTAGATAGCATTCCGTATTGAATAAAAATTTTCAGGTCATCCCATTTCTTTTCAAACTCTTCGCGGTTGTCTTTAAAAATTTGCTTCAAACGGTCAGAAACTTTCTTATTGATGTGTGTAGAAATTTTCTTAACATTTTGGTCTGATTGCAAATAGCTACGAGAAACGTTCAAAGGAATATCTGGCGAATCAATTACACCATGCAATAAAGTTAAAAATTCGGGTACAATTCCTTCAACAGAATCTGTTACAAATACTTGATTGCTGTAAAGTTGTATTTTATTTTTTTGTACTTCAATGTTTTTCTTCAAACGAGGGAAATACAAAATACCTGTTAAATTAAATGGATAATCCACATTCAAATGAATATGAAACAAAGGGTCTTCAAAAGACATTGGATACAATTCTCTGTAAAAATCTTTGTAATCTTCGTCTTTTAAGTCAGCTGGTTTTTTAGTCCAAGCCGGATTGGTATTGTTTACAATTTTTAGTTTTCCGGTTTTCTCTTCTTTGCCATCTTTCCAATCAGTTTCTTCGCCAAAAGCAACCGGAATAGCTAAAAATTTTGAATATTTTGAAAGCAAATCGTTGATTTTTTGATTTTCCAAAAAGTCGAGCGAATCTTCAGCTATGTGAAGAATAATATCCGTTCCATGTTCTGTTTTTTCTGCTTCTTCGAGAGTATATTCCGGGCTTCCATCACAAATCCAACGTGCTGCTTTTGTACCTTCAGCATACGATTTTGAAACAATTTCTACTTGTGAGGCAACCATAAAGGCTGAGTAAAAGCCCAAACCAAAATGACCGATTATTGCGTTTGCTTTGTCTTTGTATTTTTCAACAAACTCTTCTGCGCCCGAAAATGCCAATTCGGCAATGTATTTTTGAATTTCTTCGCCGGTCATTCCAATTCCTTTGTCCGAAAAGGTCAAGGTTTTGTTCTCTTTGTCGGCTTTAATTTCGATTGTCAAATCGCCAATTTCGCCTTTAAAATCGCCTGCACTGGCAAGTGTTTTTAATTTTTGAGTGGCATCTACGGCGTTCGACAAAAGTTCGCGCAAAAATATTTCGTGGTCTGAATAAAGAAATTTTTTTATAATCGGAAAAATGTTTTCCGTTGTAATATTTATTTTTCCTGTTGACATAATTTTGTTTCTATTTATGTTAATCGAATTTGTTTTATTATCGTTGAATTTCTTCTTTTCAAAGCCTATGCCAATGAATATTTACTGACAAATAGTCGTGCTTCAATTGCCACAAGTCAGTAATTTTGGCAGATAAAACAATTTGATGCAAACAAAAAGCGGCTTTATTTTTTTATCTAAAGCAATAGATTTATTGAGTATTTAAGCAGCGAAACAAAGTAAATAGCCTATTTCAATTTGCCAAGTGCTTAACCCACCTTGCAGCTATCCTGAGGCAAGATACTGATTTTCTAACGACTAACACACAAATAACCATAGCCTTCTGATTGTATTAAATTTAAGTTTTCATCGGTTGCAATGCCCACATCAAGCACCACAAGAGCTTTGTACAAAAAAAAGAATTTCTTTTTCTCTAATCTTTTATTATTTCTGGAATTGTATTTGAATCAGACATATTACCATCGAAAACAGCCGAATATTTTATAAATACTTCCACATTTACAACCAATGCCAAAACCACTATTTTTGTATTACTTCGCCTATCTTTACTTACCCATTTTTGCCAAATTACATTTTTATTTTCTTCCTTCAAAATAGGTATTTGTCAAATCATTCTAAATTGTTTTATCTTGAATATCAAATAGTTCGTTTGTGCGAATGGATAAATACTGTTCCATCTCTTCTTTTACAGAGTATAATTTTTTCGATATTCCATACAACTAATCTTTGTTATCTTTTCTTTGGGATAATTCGTTAGTTCGCAAACTGCCGAATTTTCTACAATCCAGCGACTGGTTGCAAGTTCTGATGCCAGATACACTACACGGCTAATAATGTGTTTTAGAGTTAATTGAATATTGTTTTGATGCCAGTTTTGTTTTTTCAAGAAGCTTCCAAATTGAAGTTGCTCCTACGCTTGAAACGACAATCACGCTGCGCCAATTTCTCTAACGTCCTTATTTTTAATACTATTAACATCTATCAATTGCAAATCTTTGCCATTGGGCTGGTTTTTGGCAGTTTTATTTCCTGCTAAAATATCAATGCGCTTTTCAGCAGCCATTCGATTATAAAGTTCTGAAACATATCGGTTTACAATTTCATCTTCTATGAA